>NZ_JBFROI010000009.1:0-179458 GCF_041471405.1 Vibrio sp. 10N.261.52.C11 | reverse complement strand
GTATAAACACGGCCCGTTTTTTTAAGCTAGGGAACTACAACAACAAGTTATGGAACTTATATTAATATCCACTGCGTTTATCGCAGGATTTATTGCTTTAAAGTGTCACCTTCCCCCATTAGTTGGTTTTTTGGTTGCAGGCTTTGGGCTTTTTGCCTTTGGCTTTGAAACCAATGACACCATCATTACTTTAGCTGACCTTGGTGTCACGCTGCTTCTATTTACTATCGGCTTAAAGCTCGATATCAAAACCCTACTCTCTAAAGAGATCTGGGCTGGCGCGACAATCCACAACCTTTTGTCCACTCTGTTTTTCGCCGTCGCCCTGTTTGGCTTTAAGTTCTTAGGTATTTCATCGCTAGCTGCCATGTCGGTAGAACAGATCGTTCTGCTCGGTTTTGCTCTTTCATTCTCTAGTACTGTATTTGCGGTTAAGACTCTGCAAGAGAAAGGCGAAATGAATGCGACCTACGGAACGTTAGCGATTGGTATCTTGGTCATGCAGGATATCTTCGCCGTAGTATTCTTAACGGCTTCTACGGGCAAAATACCTGAGTGGTATGCAATTGCTCTGTTTGCCCTACCCTTATTACGCCCACTGTTCTACAAAGTGCTCGATTGGGTTGGTCACGGTGAGATGCTGGTTCTTTCCGGCATCTTCTTCGCATTAGTCGTCGGTGCTGGTTTATTCCATTTGGTTGGTGTGAAACCAGATTTGGGGGCTCTTGTTCTAGGTATGTTACTTGCTGGTCACCCAAAAGCCTCAGAATTATCAAAGTCGCTGTTTAACCTTAAAGAACTTTTCCTTGTCTGTTTCTTCTTGAATATTGGTCTGTCAGAGCAACCAACCATTCAAGGCTTTATGCTCGCAATCTTGTTCTTGCTGATGCTGCCAGTGAAAGGTGTTCTCTACTTCTTGGTACTCAACCGCTTCAAGTTCCGTGTTCGAACGTCTCTACTTGCCTCGCTATCACTGTTTAACTATAGCGAGTTTGGCCTCATCGTTGGTGGTCTCGCCTTCAAGATGGGTTGGATGTCGGGTGATATCTTAGTTGCCGTTGCCATTGCAGTTTCACTGTCTTTTCTAATCGCTGCTCCTTTAAACCGAGCTGGTCATAAGCTTTATCAGCAGTCAGGTAAATGGCTAAAAGAGCATGCGTCAGAAAAGCTTCACCGACGTGATAAGCGAATTGACCCTGGTCGTGCCCAAGTGCTTATTCTAGGTATGGGCCGAATTGGTACCGGTGCTTATGACGAATTACGTACTCGCTATGGCAAGGTCAGCCTAGGTGTAGAAGTGCGTGAAGAAGCCGCGCACAACCACAGAAGCCAAGGCAGAAACGTGATTTCTGGCGACGCGACTGACCCAGATTTCTGGGAGCGAATTCTAGATACAGCAAACGTAAAGCTGGTGATTTTGGCAATGCCTCACCACCAAGGTAATCAAACCGCTTTAGAACAATTAAAGTCACGTAACTTTAAAGGCCAAATTGCGGCTATTGCTGAATATCCCGATCAACTCGAAACACTGAAAGAGAATGGCGTTGATGCGGCATTTAACATTTACAGCGAGGCTGGTAGTGGTTTTGCTCGCCACGTTTGCGAACAGTTAAATCCAAATATCAATAAAATCTAGTATTAGACAGTATTCAACTAAACCTCTCAAAACTGCCTATTTTTCGCACTTTTGAGAGGTTTTTGTTTAAAAAACCAACCGCAATTAAACATCACACACCAAAAGCACATAAAAATTAGATAATTTCTAACAGAACACCCTTTATATTATTTTTTTGCTCACATCCGGTTGCTTTTTTTAGCCAGAATGGCAAATTGAATGCAGTTGATTTGGAAATTATTTAAAAGGAAGTTCTATGTGTTCAGTATTTGGCATTCTCGACATTAAAAGTGATGCCGCAGCACTTCGCCCTATTGCTTTAGAAATGTCTAAGAAGCTTCGTCACCGTGGTCCAGACTGGTCTGGTATCTATGCTGGTGAAAAAGCAATCCTTGCTCATGAACGTCTTGCTATTGTTGGCTTGAACAGTGGTGCTCAACCACTATACAGTCAAGACAAAAAGCACATTCTTGCAGTAAACGGTGAAATTTATAACCACAAAGAACTTCGTGCACGCTATGAAGATAAGTACCAGTTCCAGACTGATTCTGACTGTGAAGTTATCCTAGCGCTATACCAAGAGATGGGTGCAGACCTTCTAGAAGAGCTTAACGGTATTTTCGCATTCGTTTTATACGACGAAGAGAAAGACGAGTACCTAGTGGGCCGCGACCATATTGGTATCATCCCGCTTTACCAAGGTTACGATGAGCACGGCAACTACTACGTGGCTTCAGAGATGAAAGCATTGGTTGAAGTATGTAAGACGATCAGTGAATTCCCTCCAGGTAGCTTCTACTCTTCGAAAGATGCTGAACCTCAACGCTACTACATCCGCGATTGGAACGAGTACGCTGCGGTACAAGGCAACAGCACAAGCAAAGAAGAACTGACTGAAGCGCTAGAAGCAGCCGTTAAACGTCAACTAATGACTGACGTTCCTTACGGTGTACTTCTATCTGGTGGCCTGGATTCATCAATTACTTCAGCAGTTGCAAAACGCTTTGCGGCAATGCGTATCGAAGATGATGAGCAATCTGAAGCTTGGTGGCCACAACTGCACTCGTTCGCTGTTGGTCTTGAAGGCGCACCAGACCTTATCGCTGCTCGTGAAGTTGCGGACAAGATCGGAACTGTGCACCATGAGATTACTTACACTATTCAGGAAGGCCTAGACGCAATCCGTGACGTTATCTACCATATCGAAACTTACGATGTAACGACGATTCGTGCATCAACGCCAATGTACTTGCTGGCTCGTAAGATCAAAGCGATGGGCATCAAGATGGTACTTTCAGGTGAAGGTGCTGATGAAATCTTTGGTGGTTACCTGTACTTCCATAAAGCGCCAAACGCGAAAGAGTTCCACGAAGAGACAGTACGTAAACTGCTTGCTCTAAGCATGTTCGACTGCGCTCGTGCAAACAAATCGCTAGCGGCATGGGGTGTTGAAGGCCGTGTACCATTCTTGGATAAAGAGTTCATCGATGTCGCAATGCGTCTGAACCCTGAAGATAAGATGTGCGGTAACGGTAAGATGGAGAAACACATCCTGCGTGAGTGTTTTGAAGACTACCTACCAGATTCAATCGCATGGCGTCAAAAAGAGCAGTTCTCTGATGGTGTTGGCTACGATTGGATTGATACATTGAAAGCAACGGCTGAAGCAAAAGTAACGGATCAACAAATGGAAGCTGCTAAGTTCCGTTTCCCTTACAACACGCCAACAACCAAAGAAGGTTATGCTTACCGTGAAATCTTTGAGGAGCTATTCCCTCTAGAATCTGCGGCAGAGTGTGTACCTGGTGGTCCTTCAGTTGCTTGTTCATCAGCGAAAGCGATTGAGTGGGATGAGTCATTCAAAAACTGTGTCGACCCATCAGGCCGTGCAGTACAAGCCGTTCACAACGATGCTTACAACGCTTAGAGCGTTTTGAACAAATCCTAAAGACTAAAAAAGGCGCATTATGCGCCTTTTGTTTTAAGCCTATTTTTATTACTGCAGTTATGCGCGAGCTTGTAGTGCTTCGTTCTCAATACTGATTGGAACGACTTGGCTGATCATTTTCACCAGCATAATCGATCGAGCCTCACCGTCTTTCTGATCGAAAATAGCTTCAACCCCAGCAAATTGGCCACTCTGAATCTTAACTACCTGTCCAGATTCAAACTCAACACAACAATCTTCCACTTCGTTACTGCAGCACTTCTCAAACTCTTTAAGTTCAAACACCAAGTCTCCTTGGACCTCGTGCGGCAGTGAACCGAACTTAATAAAGTCCACAACGCCACGTGTTGAACGAACGGTCGTGAAGCTAGGACCTTGCTCATAATCGAAGCGAACAAAGATGTAAGACGGAAACAGCGGTTCTTTGACCTGCTTTTCTTTCCCTCTCACCACCTTTTTGACTTCTATTTGAGGGTAAAAGCACTCTACCCCCTGATTCTCTAAGTGCTGCTGAGCGCGTTTTTGATCACCACGCTTACAGTAAAGCAAATACCAACGTTTCATTTAACTAGCCATTTTATATTTTTAGATATTTTACCACATGCCTAAAACGGTTGAATCGCCATTAATAAAATGAATCGTTGCTAACGAAAAATAATGCGTAGCAGACCAATTTATCAACAAAAAGTTATAGGTGTCGGAGTGGTTAAGCATTGTACAGAGATCATTTAGAGATCAAAAGACTCATTGTTGTAAGCATATGTATACCCCACCTAATGAGCACACCACTCCCTTTAAACTCAAAATGATACACCAGAGCAATGCATCTAAAGATTTTTATTCAACACGACTTTAATAAAGGTTATTAACCAACCAGCTCAAATCTGGAAAATTAGTTTGCAGCACACTTAAAATGGGCAACATTAAAAGTAAAGATGATTAATATCAACACCTTAGCTAAACCAAGTTGTCGTAACCATAAAATACGTCTATTGCAGACTTTTATCCCACTGTGTATACATGAATGACCATAAAATCTTTTAATACCTAAAATTAGTAAAACTTATGCCAAGCAACCACAACATCTTTGGCCACCCTAGAGGCCTATTTCTACTTTTTAGCACAGAGCTATGGGAACGTTTCTCTTACTATGCGATGCGCGCCATCCTTGTCTTATTTTTGACTGACACTACCCTCAACGGTGGACTGGGTTGGTCAACGAAAGACGCACTCGATCTCTACGGTATTTACACCGGTTTAGTCTACATCACACCATTAATTGGTGGCTGGATTGCCGATAACTACCTAGGTCAGCGTAAATCAATTCTGATTGGCGGTGTATTAATGGCACTTGGCCAATTTACACTGGCTCTACCTAACGGCTTCATCGGTTTAGACCAAGTGAACGCTCTGTACCTTGGTTTAGCACTGCTAATCAGTGGTAACGGTATGTTTAAGCCGAACATCTCAACCATGGTTGGCGATCTGTACCAAGAAGGCGATAACCGCCGTGACGGTGCTTTCACCATTTTCTACATGGGCATCAACTTAGGTGCGCTGCTTGGTGGATTAATTTCAGGTGCTGCTGTCGATTCATTCGGTTGGAAAGCAGGTTTCCTAGCCGCTGGTATTGGTATGGTTATTAGCTTGATCATGCAAGTGACAATGGCTCAGTCTTGGTTAGGCAACATCGGTTCTGTACCTGCTGCTGCAAGAGCGAAAGCACTGAACAAATCTAAAGAAAAAGCGCCACTGACCAAAGAAGAGTTCGACAGACTAAAAGTGATTCTTATCATGGGTCTGTTCGTGATTGTATTCTGGGCGGGCTTTGAACAAGCTGGCGGCCTAATGAACATCTACACTCAACAATATACTGACCGTATGATTGGTGGCTTTGAAGTTCCTGCTGCGTGGTTCCAATCTTTGAACCCATTCTTCATCATTACACTTGCTCCAATCATTGCTGCGTTCTGGGTGAAACTGGGTAAGCGTGAACCCAACTCTCCTGTGAAGTTTGCAATGGCATTGTTCTTCTTAGCACTGGGCTTTGTGTGCATGATGGGCGCGGTAATGGAGCAAGGCGGTGACCTAACAGTGAAAACATCAATGCTATGGCTAGTCGGCGCTTTCTTCTTCCATACCCTTGGTGAGCTTTGTCTATCTCCTATTGGCCTGTCGTTGGTCACTAAGTTAGCTCCGCTTCGCCTAGCATCATTGATGATGGGTGCATGGTTTGGCTTCAATGCGGTGGCAAACTACGTGGCAGGCCTGGTTGGTTCTCACGTTGGTGAGCTTGGTGCTATGTCAATCTTCAGTGGTATTGCTATCACAGCAACGGTGAGTGGCATATTACTGCTGCTTTGTGCTGGTAAGCTTGTGTCATGGATGCACGGCGTAGAAACCAACATGACGCTTGAAGCAGAGCCTAAAGCTAAGCAAGCAACAGAGACATCTGCGGCTTAACTCTCAAGCTGTTTCAAAACGAAATATCCTGATCAAAAAGGGCTGCTCAATGAGCAGCCCTTTTGTTATTTGTATTATGCGCCTTAATGCTAACGATAAGTCATAATCAAGGCTCAGCATCTGTTAGCGATACAGCGCCACTAACTCTGCCATCATATCGATGTGCGAATCTCTGTCGTTCAGACACATAATGTAGCTAAAGTCCGAACCACCAGCGTCAATGAAAGTCTCTTTACACTGGTCTGAAATCTCTTCCAACGTTTCCAAACAGTCAACCGAAAAGGCAGGTGCCATAATGTCGATCTTCTTGATGCCTTTACTCGGCAGTGATTCAAGTGTCTCGTCAGTGTATGGCTTCAACCACTCTTCTCGACCAAATCGCGATTGGTATGTCATTGTGATATCGTCCGCTGACAAACCTAACTCTGCCGCAAGCAGCTTTGTTGTCGCTTCACAATGCTGAGGGTAGATATCGCCTTCATCAGCCAGTCGCTTCGGAATACCGTGGAAAGAACACACTAAATGATCGGCTCTGCCATTTTTATCCCAATGACTGCGGACGCTTTCAGCCAATGCTTTGGCATAGCTTGGGTGCGCGTAGTAGTCGCGAATAAAGCGATAGCTCGGGATAACTGGCATCTGCTTAAAGGCTTTGGTTAAACCATCAGAAACCGCCGCTGTGGTTGTACCAGAGTACTGCGGATATAAAGGCAGTACGATGATGTCCTCAACGCCCTGCTCCATCAGTTGCTCAACACCAGTCTTTAGGCTTGGGTTGCCATAGGTCATACCCAGTGCAACAGGCATCTCTAGCTTCTTCTGGAGCTTTTCAGCTTGTCTTTGAGAGTACACAAGCAGTGGTGAGCCTTCATCCATCCAGACAGACTGATACAGCTTAGCAACTTTAGGCGAGCGAATCGGTAAAATCACCCCATGTAATATAGGACACCAAAGCCAACGCGTTAGGTTTACAACTCGCTTGTCGTGTAAGAATTCACTCAAAAATCGACGAACGCCAGCGGGGGTCGCCGAATCTGGAGTTCCTAAGTTCACCAGTAAAACACCCTGCTTTTTATTATTTTCCATAGATACCTGAGACCAATATGTGATTTTCTGGAAAGTAATATACTAATCTGCATAAGTTTAAGATCATTGCGCCTCAATGAAAGTCTGAATAATCACTCTTCATATGAGATACACAACATCCACTCTCAATTGCTAGCCACTGCCATCGGGTCTGAACCGTTCTGAATCATGTGCAATCAAATTATCTAGATTGGTATCGTACTAAAAATTGAAACAAAAAAAGCGACCCTTAAGGTCGCTTCCAATATATCAAATTCTAAAACTGGCTGTTAGCCAATTATGCTAGTGCTTTCTCAAGTTCTGCACTAACTTCAGCAACTTGCTTAGTACCATCAAACTTAAGGTACTGAGTGTTGCCTGCTTCAGCTTCTTTACCGTAGTAAGAGATTAGCGGAGCTGTTTGATCGTGGTATACACCTAGACGTGCACGAACTGTTTCTTCTTTGTCGTCATCACGTACCACTAGGTCTTCACCCGTTACGTCATCTTTACCTTCTTCTTTAGGCGGATTGTACACAGTGTGGTATGTACGACCAGAAGGAAGGTGAGCACGACGACCAGCCATACGCTCAACAATCACATCGTCAGCTACGTCGAATTCAACAACGTAATCAACAGCGATGCCCATTTCTTTTAGGCCATCAGCTTGTGGGATTGTGCGTGGGAAACCGTCTAGTAGGAAACCTTTCTCACAGTCATCTTGAGCGATACGCTCTTTGATAAGACCAAGGATAATTTCATCAGAAACTAGCTGACCAGCGTCGATTACTGATTTTGCTTGCTTACCAAGCTCAGTACCCGCTTTGATAGCAGCACGTAGCATGTCACCAGTTGAAATTTGAGGGATACCAAATTTGTTCATGATGAAGTTAGCTTGAGTACCTTTACCCGCGCCAGGAGCACCTAGAAGAATGATGCGCATGTTTAATCCTCTTATAAAATTATGATTTATACCGAAGCTCACTATCCCTCCACTCTTGCTCATTTTTAGGATGAACAGAAAGCGTTAAGTAACCATTGAGGCTAAGCAAAACTGTGAACAGAAGCAAAACGGTAAGTTTCGGTATAACGTTTAAAAATCATACAACTGGAGTTGATAGCTTCCTAGCCCCAGCTGATTAGGTCGAGCATTCTATCACATTAATATTCAATTTGGCTGAATTTACGACTAAAGAATGCATCGACAACATTTGTTGTGACGATAACGGTGACGTTGACCACGTTAGGTCAATTTTCAACGACGTTCATAAAAAAAGCCCGCATTTGCGAGCTTTTTATTACAATCATTGGCTTAACCTAAAGTCGAAAGACTAACGCTTTGTTAGTAGCTCGTTGATTGCACCCAAGAATTGTGACGGATCTTCCATTGAGCCTTTTTCAGCTAGCATAGCCTGGCCAAGGAGTAACTCAACCCAACGGCCGAACGCTTGCTCATCGGCTTCATCAGCCATCTGTTTCACAAGTGCGTGCTCAGGGTTAATCTCAAAGATGTACTTAACTTCCGGTGCCGCTTGACCCGCAGCTTCAAGAAGCTTCGCCATTTGCGTGCCCATTTCGAAGTCGTCAGTTACGACAACCGCAGGTGTTGTTGCTAGCTTGAAGGTCGTACGAACTTCTTTAACACGACCACCTAGGTAAGATTGAGTACGCTCAACAACAGATTTGAACTCTTCTTCTGTCTCTTTTTGCTTCTCTTTCTCTTCTTC
Source organism: Vibrio sp. 10N.261.52.C11 (assembly GCF_041471405.1). Taxonomy (NCBI): domain Bacteria; kingdom Pseudomonadati; phylum Pseudomonadota; class Gammaproteobacteria; order Vibrionales; family Vibrionaceae; genus Vibrio; species Vibrio sp. 10N.261.52.C11. Next base: position 170,640 of record NZ_JBFROI010000009.1, on the reverse strand, counting down.
ACCTTCAAACTTACTTAGGTCTAAGCCTGCTTTAGTGATCGATTGGAACTGTTTACCGTCGAAGTCTGTCAGGTAGTTCATTACGTACTCATCAATACGATCGTACATTAGAACCACTTCAATACCTTTAGCTTTGAACTGCTCCAAGTGTGGGCTGTTCTTAGCGGCAGCGTAGCTATCTGCTGTTAGGTAGTAAATCTTATCTTGGCCTTCTTTCATGCGCTCAACGTAAGATTCTAGGCTGATGGTTTGTTCAGCAGAATCCACTTCCGTTGACGAGAAACGAAGTAGACCAGCGATCTTCTCTTTGTTCGCCATGTCTTCAGCTGGGCCTTCTTTCAATACTAGGCCGAACTCTTTCCAAAACTCTAGATACTTATCATTGTCATTCTTCGCCATGCGCTCAAGCATAGTCAGGACACGCTTGGTACATGCGCCACGAAGAGACTGAGTTACCTTATTATCTTGCAGAATTTCACGAGACACGTTCAATGGCAGATCGTTTGAGTCAATCAAGCCACGAACGAAACGCATGTAAGATGGCATAAACTGCTCTGCGTCATCCATGATGAATACACGCTGCACGTAAAGTTTTAAGCCACTCTTGTGGTCACGGTTCATCATGTCCCAAGGTGCTTTCGCTGGGATGTAAAGCAGGCTTGTGTAGTCGTTCTTACCTTCAACTTTGTTGTGGCTCCAGGTTAGTGGATCAGCAAAGTCGTGAGATACGTGCTTGTAAAACTCTTGGTACTCTTCTTTCTCGATATCAGACTTGTTACGAGTCCAAAGCGCTTGCGCCTTGTTGATCTGTTCCCAATGCTTCTCTTCGGTGTCTTTACCTTCGTCATCTTTCACTGCAGTGAAGATAGAAACAGGAATGCCGATGTGGTCAGAATATTTACCAATCACTTCACGCAGACGCCACTCATTTAAGAACTCTTTACCGTCTTCGCGCATATGAAGAATGATGTCAGTACCACGAGACTCTTTAGTGATGTCTTCAATTGTGTAATCGCCTTCACCTGCAGAGTGCCACTGAACGGCTTCATTGTTCGGCAGGCCAGCTGCACGAGTGCGAACCGTTACCGCGTCTGCAACGATGAATGCAGAATAGAAACCCACACCAAATTGACCAATCAGTTGAGAATCTTTGCTTTGGTCTTCAGACAGCTTTGAGAAAAAGTCTGCAGTGCCTGACTTAGCAATCGTACCTAAATGCTCAATAACGTTGTCGCGGCTCATGCCGATACCGTTATCAGAAATCGTTAACGTGTTAGCTTCCGCGTTGAATGAAAGTTTTACACCTAGATCGGCATCACCTTGGTAAAGGTCACCGTTCGATAGAGCTTGAAAACGGAGCTTATCAGCCGCGTCAGATGCGTTAGAGATCAGCTCACGTAGAAAGATTTCTTTATTTGAATACAGTGAGTGAATCATTAGATGAAGTAGTTGTTTTACTTCAGATTGAAAGCCACGAGTCTCTTTATTTTGCGTTGCCGTTTCGCTCATTTTTACTCCAAAACATCTATACTTTATGTTGAATAATCATAGGGGCGTAACACTTGATGCCACTCTTCTGTTCATTAACATGAGGATGACAAATGTAAATTCAAGGTCAAAAATCATAAAAACACTGTTTTTTTGATCTGTTTTTATTATCCTTGAGTCTGATAAATATAAAAGAACATAAAAGAAGCCATGATTTGGTGAAGAATTAACGGAACTTCACCTGAGATTTGTCTATTTCGCACCCAAAACAATCAAAAATAGAAGAATTCAATGAGCAATATCGGCACAAAGTTTATTCTCGCACAGCGGTTCGTATTCGACCCAAACAGCAATTCACTTGTTGATCAAATGAGCGACGGTGAAGTCGTTCGTCTTGGTAGCAATGAAAGCCGCATTCTCCTGATGCTGTCAGAAAGACCCAATGAAGTTATCACTCGCAATGAATTGCATGAGTATGTTTGGCGAGACCAAGGCTTTGAGGTGGATGACTCAAGCTTAACGCAAGCCGTATCGACTCTGAGAAAGATGCTCAAAGACTCGACTAAATCTCCTGAATTCGTAAAAACAGTACCAAAGCGCGGTTACCAATTTATTGCGACCGTTGAGCGCTCTGCGCCACTGTCATCAAATGATCAGCCAGTAGCCGCTGAAATTGCAGAAAATGACGTTGAGCCTATCCTAACGTTTGCAACGCCTGCTGCGACTGAACAAGCGATCACGGAATCGATTGAACCAGAGCCAATTGCAAGAGTTCAAGAGACCAAGGTGGCTGTAGAACCAGCAACCGCTCCTGTTGTAGCTCCAACTAAAAGCACCAATAAATGGCTAACATTTTGGTTACTGCTTGCCGCTTTCATCATGCCGATTCTCGTTTTAACGTTTACTAACCCAGCAGAGTCTGAGTTCAAAACTTTGACTGAAGTAGATGGTGTAAAGGTTCTATCACCGGTTAACCACCCAGACCTCAGTAGTTGGCTGCCAGCGATAGAAAAGTGTGTATTACGTTACAACACGAATCACACTGGCGTGCTAAAGCCGACTGAAGTGATCGCGACAGGTGGACAAACCAATAACCTAGCCCTCAACTACATTCACCCGCAAGATTACTCGAGCGAAAATGTAACCCTAAGAATTTACGCAAACCAGTCGGATGTAAACGACATTTGCAACGGTGGTCAGTAACATGAAATTAAAAGTATCGATTATTTTACTGGTTCTATCTGCATTCTTAAGTGGTTGGTTATATTGGGGCAGCGATGCAAAAGTAGAGCGCTTGCTCACTCAGCATGAGTGGCAGTCGAAAATGGTGACGCTGATTAGCGATAACAAGCAAGCTGACTCAATCGGCCCGCTTCGTAGAGTTGAACTATCATCGAATGCGAAATACCTACCAAATGGTACATATTTAAGAATGTCAGTGGTGAGACTTTACGGTAATCAAACTGAGCCTGCGAATGTCATCAACATCTCTGAAACGGGTCAGTGGGATATTAACGATAACTACTTACTGGTTTCGCCAACGGAGTTTAAAGATGTGACTTCGGCTCAGCGCCAAGACTTTTCAGAAGAGCAACTAGAGCTTATCACTCAAGTCATTAAGATGGACGCAGAGCAAAGCCGCCGCATAGATATTGTTAACCCGAAGGCACTGCTACTAACTAGCTTAAATCATGGTTCTACCGTATTGTTTTCAAACTAAGATTGGATCGCTATTTACTGTTTATGAATCGCTGAATACCACAAAACGGAAAACCAATAGAAAAAGGGGCATGAAGCCCCTTTTTTGTTAGCCGTTGGTATCAAATTACGGATGTAGCATTTTAAGGATTAACTATGAATACGGATCAACCAAATCTGGCGCCTACGAAAGAAACAGCAACAAAAGCCACAATCGCCATACACTATTGCCGTCAATGCAATTGGATGCTTCGCTCTAGTTGGTTATGCCAAGAGCTACTGCATACCTTCAGCGAAGAAATTGAACAAGTGAGCTTACACCCAGACACAGGAGGCAGGTTCGAAATCTTTTGTAATGGTGTGCAGATTTGGGAAAGAAAAGCAGATGACGGTTTTCCAGAGGCGAAAGTTCTGAAGCAAAGAGTACGAAACATCATTGCTCCAGACAGAGGTCTCGACCACGTGGACTCAAAATAAGCCTTTCACAGCCGATCCAATGATTTAAAGCTGACCACTCACGAAAACATCACCTTCAAGGCTAATGACTTTGAAGGTATTGTTTTCATAGATGCCATAGCTTGCCGCGTGTCCCTCTCGTGGGAATGTCACCGAGCTAGGGTTAAAGATAAAGATGTCATCTTGGTATTCGGCGACAGGAATATGGGTATGACCGTGTGCAATGATATCGCCCGCCTTCAACGCAGGGCGTTTATTGGTGTTGTACAAATGGCCATGCGTTAGGAAGATACGCTGGCCTGATTCTAATAGCACCCACGAGTAATCCATCATCATTGGAAAAGACAACAACATCTGATCCACTTCGCTATCGCAGTTACCACGAACGGCAATGATCTCTTGAGAAAACGCATTCAACTTATCTGCAACCGCCGGCGGGTTGTATCCTTCTGGAATCGGATTTCTTGGTCCATGATTCAGAATGTCACCCAATAGAACTAAATATTGCGCACCAGATGCTTGGTAGAGTTCTAATACCTTTTCTGTTGCTGGCAGCGAACCGTGTAGGTCTGAAGCAAAAAATAATTTCACACGTACTTCTCCATAAAATTTATGAGCCTATTGTACGTATCTAAATGCTACACGTCATCTCTCGCCATACCATTGATCACGATATTATTGTAACTAACCATACCGACTATCTTGTTATCACGAACTACTGGCGCACGACTGATACCAAAGCGTTCAAACAGGCGAGCGCAATACTTTACGTTCATCTCAGCAGACACGCTTAGCGCTGGCTTGGTCATGATCTCATAAACATTGGTTCGCTTTGGAGATCGGTTCTTAGCCAGTACTTTCTTGGCAATGTCATTCATCAATACGATGCCGTATTCGTCATCTTCGTGGCGCTTATCGACAATAATTGCTTTCACTTTGTGCTTCTTCGCCATCTCTATCGCTTCTAACACTGTGGTTAGCCCATCGATAATCACGTACGTATTGGCCATGACATCACCTACTCGGATTTTTTCACTGGTACTCATAACTCATCCTCCACAACCTTAGTTAATGTCTCGACTTGATGCGCAACCCCGACTGCATCTTCGATATCGATCTGCACCGCTATACCTTGTCCTGACTCTTGGTCAAACTCACCGACTTCGCCAATAGTTTCAAGAATATGCCTCGCTAAGTGTTCCTCAACCACAAACAGCAACACATCTTTTTGTACCTCTAGCGTTAGGCCAAAGAAGGTGGTTTTTTGGTTTAAGCCTTGCCCTCTGGCGTTGTTAATCACCGTTGCTCCAGTCGCGCCCGCATCACGCGCGGCATCGAGCACAGTGTCGGTCTTGCTCTCTTCTACAAACGCTAAGATAAGTTTAAAGCGCATCTTTGCTCTCCTTAGAGGTGTGTAAACGGTTTAACCATTGTGTTATTTGGGCATAGCCCATCACTGAAATGATGGGAAATAAGCTGGCAAAGGCGATCAACCCAAACCCATCAATAACAGGGTTTCTTCCTGGTACGGTTGAAGCGAGTCCAAGCCCGAGCGCCGTCACTAAAGGGACTGTCACCGTTGATGTAGTGACGCCACCCGAATCGTAGGCCAATGGAATAATGAGTTTTGGGGCGTAAAAGGTTTGAATGACCACGACGACATAACCAAAAATGATGTAGTAGTGGATCGGGTCACCCGCAACGATACGGTAGCTGCCCAGTGAGATACCGATAGCAACGCCCAATGCCACGGCGATCCTCAGCCCATTGACGCTGATACTGCCACCGGAAACTTGGTTCGCCTTAATCGCTACAGCAATCAAAGAGGGCTCGGCTATCGTGGTGCTGAAACCAATACAAAACGCGAAAAGATAGACCCAGTAATAATCAAACCAAGCCAAAGCAAGACCAGAACTGATCTTAAACTCAGTCAAAAAGCTTGGCTCGGTGAGTTGCATTGCCATCGTCTCCCCTAGAGGGAATAACGCGAGTTCCAATCCCATCAAAAAGAGTGATAAGCCAAGAATGACGTAGAAGAAACCGATCAGCACTTTGGCTAGGTTATTGACTGGCTTTCGTAATACCGCCAACTGAAAACCGAAGATGATGATCGCAATCGGGATCACATCCATCACAGTGCCGAGAAAGGTGTCGATAAATTGTTGAACACTGATCATGTCACCACCATCCCGTACACCATGACAAACATCATCGGCAGCAACGAAGCAAACGCGATCAACCCAAAACCATCTATCATCGGATTACGCCCTTTAATTGCCGAGGCTAAACCCACCCCTAACGCAGTTACTAATGGGACGGTGATCGTCGATGTCGTTACTCCACCAGAGTCATACGCAATTCCAATGATGTTTTCCGGAGCAAATGCAGTGAGCACGACCACTCCAATATATCCACCGATGATCATGTACTGGATTGGCCAACCTTTTAAGATTCTCAGCACACCGAGTAAAATAGCGATACCGACTGACAGTGCCACAGTAAAGCGCAGGCCATTGGCATACTGCTCCATTTCATCTAACGTATTGGGGATTACACCTCCCTCAGCTGCCACTTCTGCGGCTTCGGCAGCGACTGCGGTTAACGCTGGCTCGGCTATGGTGGTACCAAAACCCAAACAAAAAGCGAAGATCAATAACCAGAACACACTCCCCTTTCTGGCAAATGCTTGAGCCATCGATTCGCCAATTGGAAACAACCCCATTTCAAGGCCAAAGATAAAGAAAGTGAGTCCAAAAACGACGAGCACTAAGCCAGTCAGAATAGATAAAAGATGAGGAAGTGGCTCTTGTAAGACAGCAAGCTGGAAGAAAGCGATTACCGCCACGATTGGCAATAGATCCCTCAGGCTACCTAACATGGATCGAAACAAAGCAAGCACCGCCGTCATCGCAATTCCTTGTCGCTGATTATGAATTAATAATAATCATGGCAAATCCTTATCATTGCTTATGTGACAAATATTACGCAGTTGGTAACATATCCGAGTAAAGTGCATAAGTGTGATAACGGTACACATCCTGACTTGATGAATTTAATTTCACTCCTTTGTAAATTGAAAAAGGCGTAATTTGGGCATCACACGATTGAAACCTTATGATCGTTATAGTGATTTTTTCGTATTGATTGGCGACTAAAAACAAGCCATGTCTATAATTATGTTTAATAGGGAGATTGGTATGAAGATATTGTTAACGGGTGGTACTGGATTTATTGGCTCTGAATTGGTCAAGAGTTGGAACACTGACGACGTGACATTGCTGACGCGGAGTCCTGAAAATGCGAAGCAAAACCTAAATCACCTCAACCAGAACAACCTTCATTACATTCAATCCCTTGATGAGCTCAGTGATCTCAATGACTTTGATGTGGTGGTCAACCTCGCGGGTGAGCCGATTGCCGATAAGCGTTGGAGTACAGAACAAAAAGAGAGGATCTGTAACAGCCGCTGGCACATCACTGAAAAGCTGGTCGAATTAATTCATACCAGTAGCAACCCGCCACACGCTTTTATTAGCGGTTCAGCCGTGGGTTACTATGGCGATCAACAGCAGCACCCGTTTGACGAGTCACTGCAAGTAGAAGATGAAAGCTTTCCTCATAAAGTCTGTGCCCACTGGGAAAAGATAGCCAAGAGAGCACAATCAGAAAGCACACGCGTGATACTACTGCGAACAGGGGTTGTACTTGGCGAGAATGGCGGCGCACTCAAGAAGATGCTATTGCCTTATAAACTCGGCGTCGGTGGTCCAATAGGTTCAGGTGAGCAGTACATGCCATGGATTCACATTCTCGATATGGTGAGAGCCATCAATCACTTGTTGTCACTCCCCCACGCTCAAGGGGAATTCAATATGTGTGCCCCTCACCCTGTGACCAACAAACTGTTCAGCAGCACGTTAGCGAAACAATTAGGCCGACCGCATTTCTTATTCACGCCGAAATGGGCAATGTCGATTCTCATGGGGGAATCATCTTGTTTGCTATTTGACAGCATTCGCTCCAAGCCGAAGAAACTCACTGAGATGGGATTCATCTTTAGTTACTCAAGAATCGAGCCAGCACTAAAAAACTTGTTACAACATCAAGACTAATTCTTTACCCTAGAGCGATAGAGACTCTAATAAAGGATTAAGTGTGAACAAGTCGATTCTGATTACCGGTTGCTCAACAGGTATTGGCTATACATGTGCTCATGCACTTCAAAAGCGTGGTTTTCATGTCATTGCATCTTGTCGTGATCCACAAAATGTTCAACGCCTTCAAGATGAAGGCCTCACCTGTATTCAATTAGATCTTTCCAACCAAGAAAGTATTGAGCATGGCGCCAAGCTTGCTATTGATCTCGCACCTAATGGATTGTATGGATTATTCAATAACGGTGCTTACGGTCAAGCAGGTGCGCTAGAAGACTTACCGACCCAAGGACTCAGAGAACAATTCGAAACCAACTTCTTTGGTTGGCATCATCTCGTCTGTCAGATCCTTCCGCACATGCGCGAGCGTGGCGAAGGTCGAATCGTACAAAACAGTTCCGTATTAGGTTTTGCAGCCATGAAGTATCGTGGTGCTTATAATGCTTCTAAATTCGCGATTGAGGGTTGGACAGATACCTTACGATTAGAACTGCATGGCAGCGGTATACAGATCTCATTACTGCAACCAGGGCCAATTGAGACTCAATTTAGAACCAATGCCTTGAAAGCGTTCAATAAATGGATCAACATTTCTGGCAGCGCCCACCAAGACGCTTACCAACAACAAAAAGATCGACTCGAAAAAGAATCATCGAATAACGCTTTTGTCCTGCCTCCAGAAAGTTGTATTGAGCCGGTATTCCATGCTCTCACCGCCGACAAACCCAAGCTAAGATACCGAGTTACGACCCCGACTAAAGTGTTCGCGGTATTGAAAAGGATTCTACCGAGTCGCTTGCTAGACCCTATTTTGAGAAAAGCTGCATAAATTACTAACTTTGAATGCAGAGTCGCAAACTTTAATGTAACGATGTAATTTTTCCGTAACAATAAGATGTCATGATTATCCTATCCCATCAGTTATTCCCAATTGATGGTTCTACTCTGGAAATCTCATGACTTTAAACCGCCTTAATTGGGTAGGTGTGGGTCTGGCAATTACGCTGTTTATACTGTTTTGAGTATCTCACGCAACGCCTCACTGACTACCTCGATGATAACGCTATGCCTTCCATGTTGAGATAACAACTCTATCAACATCGAAGCATAGCGTTTTTCTATTTTTGGTTCTTTTTATCCGAGATAACCGAGTTAGATCTTGAAGTTACCGACTAACCCCCCCATATTTGCAACGTATCCACAAAACAAACCTCAAGGAACGTAAATGCAATCTCCGCATATTGTTGAACTTAATGAGCAGAACTTTCGTCAAGTATTAGAAGGTTCGATGCAGACCCCTGTACTCATCCATTTTTGGGCACCAATGAGCCAAGAGAGCGCCCAAGTCATTCCTGAACTGCAAACTTTAACTCAGCAATACAACGGTGCCTTCACCTTAGCCCTGCTCAATTGCGAACAAGAGCAAGCTATTGCTAGCCAGTTTGGTGTTCAAGCACTGCCCACTATTGCACTGTTTGTTAATGGTCAGCCAGTCGATGGGCTCGGTGGCCCTCAAAGCATAGAAGCTATTGTCGATATGCTCAGCAAACACCTTCCTAGCCAAGATGAACTTGCTTTGCGTCAGGCTCTTGAGCAAATGCAAGCTGGCGAGCACACACAGGCACTAGCAGCAATGCAGCAACTTCCAGCAGAGCTGACGAATAAAGGTGAAGTAAAACTGGCGATCGCAGAGTGTTTGTTAGAAACACAACAATTTGACCTTGCTGAAACTCAGCTAGCAACTATCCCTCTTGAGTACCAAGACAACTACTACAAAGGCTTAGTTGCAAAGCTTGAACTTCATAAACAAGCAGCAGACAGCCCTGAAATACAAGCATTAGAAGCCGCTCTTCAGCAAAATCCGAGCGACGCTAAAACAGCATCTGAATTAGCATTGCAATATCACCAAGTGAACCGCAGTGAAGAAGCTATGGATCTATTATGGTCTTTCCTAGCCAAAGATCTTAATGCTCTCGATGGTGACATGAAGAAAGAGTTCATGGACATCTTGAGTGCGCTTGGACAAGGTAACCCAGTTGCCAGTAAGTACCGTCGACAACTGTACTCTCTGCTTTACTAGTTAAACCTAAAAAGCCGTAGATTAAACATCGAAAATTGACAATTCAATCAATTAGTTTATCGCATAATAGAATGTAAAATGGGCCATAAAATCAATGCTTTATGGCCCATTTCTCGTTTATAAATTTGCTCAGAATTTAAATATGAGCCAGTATCAATACTGAACTATCAAAAACTCAAACTTGCAAAGGATTTTGTATGCCTATTGATACCTTGATTACTATCGGCGTCTTTACTGCCGTCGCACTGTTATTTATCTTCGCTGGCGTAAAAACCGTTCCACAAGGCAACAACTGGACCGTTGAACGCTTCGGGCGATACACACACACCCTTAAACCGGGTCTTAACTTAATCATTCCATTTATTGATAAAGTTGGACAGCGCATCAGCATGATGGAGCGTGTTCTCGACATCCCAGCACAAGAAGTCATCTCCAAAGATAATGCAAATGTGGTTATCGATGCGGTTTGTTTTGTTCAAGTTATCGACGCGCCTAAGGCAGCTTATGAAGTCAATGACCTTGAACATGCGATCCGTAACTTAACCCTCACCAATATCCGTACTGTGCTTGGCTCGATGGAACTGGATGAGATGCTGAGTCAGCGTGACATGATCAATACCAAGCTACTGAACATCGTTGATGAAGCGACAAACCCTTGGGGCGTAAAAGTCACCCGTATCGAAATTAAAGACGTACAGCCACCAGCAGATTTAACCGCAGCGATGAATGCTCAGATGAAGGCAGAACGAAACAAACGTGCTGATATTCTAGAGGCAGAAGGCGTAAGGCAAGCAGAGATCCTAAAAGCGGAAGGCCACAAGCAATCAGAGATCCTGAAAGCAGAAGGTGAGAAGCAAGCGGCAATATTGCAAGCAGAAGCCCGTGAGCGTGCCGCAGAAGCAGAAGCGAAAGCAACAGAAATGGTATCAACGGCGATTGCTCAAGGTGACATGCAAGCCGTAAACTACTTCATAGCACAAGGCTACACCGACGCACTGAAATCAATTGGTCAAGCAGAAAACGGCAAGATCATCATGCTACCACTTGAAGCAACAGGCCTAATGGGTTCTGTCGCGGGTATTGCAGAGATGTTTGCGCATAAGAATGACAAAGGTAGTAAGGACTAACTTATGGTCGAATTACTAGAACAAGTAAACCACTGGCACTGGCTAGCATTTGGTCTAGCACTGCTTGCACTTGAACTGGTTGGAACCGCTGGTTACTTTTTATGGATAGGCATATCTGCCATGTTGATCGGTGCCCTATTAGGAGCATTACCAATTGGTTGGCAGATGCAATGGCTGTCCTTTGCTAGCTTCTCTCTTATTACCACTTGGTTGTGGTGGAGAAGACAACTGTCTCATGACAAGCAGTCAGATGCAGGGCGAGAGTTAAACCAAAGAGAGAAACAACTGGTAGGTCAAACAACTCGAATCGATACTGACATTAAAAAAGGCAAGTGTCGTATCCGTCTAGGTGATACTACGTGGTCAGCTGTTAGTGCTCACAACTTAAAAGCAGGCACAGAGGTGATCGTCACTGCTGTAGATGGCATAGTATTAACGATTACTCCAACTAAAGAGTAATTCAAGCATTCCTTATCTGAGCCATAAGTAGCCCACTTATGGCTTTTTCTCTACAAGCGAATCAATGATCGGGCAATGGCTATTTGAGTCACCTGGACATTGTTCAATCCACTCTTTCAATGTCTTCTGAATTGCCAAAAGATCTTCAATTTTTTTGTTTACTTCTTCCAATTTACTAAGCGCTTTCGCTTTAACGTCGGCACTTTCACGACAAGGATTGTCAGCTAATTCAACAAGCGCACGGCACTCATCGAGTGAAAAACCCGCGCTTCTCGCTTTCGCAACTATACCAAGTTCTTTGATCTGCTTCTCGTCGTAGCTTCTATAGCCATTTTCCGAGCGTAAAGGGGCTGTAATAACCCCCTTGTCTTCATAAAGACGAATAGACTTCGTTGATAAGTTAGTAAGTTTAGCGGCTTCACTTATGTTCATGATATTACTCTAATAAGCTGATGTATCTTCGGCATTAATTACCTTTGAGGCGCTAGCAAATAGTACACCTAGAACACCTGAATGCATAATAAATATAATTTAAGAAAATAAAGTCTGCCACTTATAACTGTTTTACCTTCAATAAGGTAAATAACTTGCATTTATAGACACTTATCACAACCAGAAATCAATAAGTTACTGATTGATATATTTAAATTAGCTATTGTTATTTTTCATTGAAAATTTTTATATAACTTTGACCTTTCATTAACCATATACATAATTGAGTATTAAGCATGACATTTGAATGCTGTTTATTTTATTTTTTTGGTAAGTATGAAGGATGGAAAATATGAAACTTGTAACTTTAGCACTAGCTTCAGTGTTTATTTTTTCAGCTCCAGTCTCTATTGCACAAAACAACGCAGGAAAAGTATTTGGTGCAGGTGTCCAGTGCACATTCAGTGACGGAGCGATTAAGCAACTGCCCCGTGAATTGTGCAAAGCGTATGGTGGTAAACATCAATAATGACAATAGGTAGGTTTAAGTTAATCGTTTCTAAGCCTACCTAAACTTATAGAAATCAGCACCAATAAATGCGTCCCAGCCTCTTTGCCACTCTGCTTTGATCATCACCTCCTGAGGCATATCGGCACATTGATCTGTATACCTTGTTCCTTTGATGCCTTTTTCAAATGCTTTGTAGGGATCACAGAACTCTAATTTTCCTTTTTCATAACCGGCAAGATAAGCAGGCTCATCAAACTCCACCTTTTCTTTAATATCAGCCAATGAGTCATTATCGATCACGTAGCCACGGGATCCAAAGCGCTCACCTTGACCATACCAAAATTCAGACGCTGTTTTCGGTGAAGAAGTGCATGCAGCTAAGCTAAAAGCCATTAATATAATGGGAATAATACTTTTCATAAATATCTCCTAAAAGCAAAAAAGCTGAGCAAATGCCCAGCTTTTCTATTTCGTATCTAACTTACTTAACTCCGAAAGGAATTGTTAATGCTAGTTTGAAATCGGTCTCATCATTGAATCCGTTAGAGTAAACAGCCCAATCATTTGCGTTAGTGTCATTGTAGTAGTTAGTGTAGTAGAAGCTGATATTGGCATCTTTCAGTGCACCAGCTTGAATCGCGTAGTTCGCGAAGAAACTGTATGCATACTCTACTAGTTCATCGTAACCATCAGCTTTAGCACCCGCGCCATAAGCACCACTTACACCTGCACTAAAACCAGTACCACCAATATCAGTGAAGTCACGAGATGATGATAGGAAGAACGCATATTCGCCATCGTGGTTAAAGTCAGAACGGTTGTTCCACCAAATATCATAAGCGCCATTAGAGCCACCATAAGCCTCTGTTAAGCGGTATGACATATTACCAACATTGCCACGAGTATCTTCAGAATCAGCAACTGTGTATGTTGCTTCTGCACGGAAGCTGTATTGACCCATAGACATAGATGTCAATAACGCAGTTTGGAATGCTGTGCTATCAAATTGATTGTCATCATCTACTACGTATAATTGAGGAGACCAGTATAGGCCACCATCGGTTGTACCTTTAACTTTAACATGAAAGTTCTTACGGTCACCATCTGTCAGAGCACCGTAACCAACGTCAAAAGAAATACCGTTATCTAACGCATAGCGAGCACCTAATGAGTATACTTCACCAGCATCATTGCCAGCACCATCTTGGAATTCGTAAGTTTCTTTGAACCAAGGAGCTTTGTAATTATCGGCCACAACAAGACCAAGAGAAAGATCACCAAAACTAGCTCCAACTTCACCACCGCGGTATGTACCAGGAGCGAATGACCAGTTGACACCTAATGAGCTTGGTACAGAAGGTTGGAAATAACCGAGCTGAGCATTGACATTCTCGCCAAACTTAAACTTCATGGCTGCTTTTGCAAAGGAAACACCATTATCAGTGTTATCACCACGACCATCTTCCCAACAGTCTGTAGAATAGACTGAGTCACATTGGAAGAAGTTCATCTCGTGACCACCACCCCATTTTCCAGCTTCTTGCCACATATCAAATGTGCTGTATACAACAGCGTCAACACCAACGACGTCCGCTACATAACCAGAATGGAAACCCAAATTCGCAAAAATTGAGCCGTGGTCTAAGTTAGCAGTTTTTGCTGTGTCATTACCGTTTGCATCTTTACCAGCTCGGTCACGAGCACGCATGAAAAAGTTTAGGTTACCGCTAATTGTCGACTCAGCAAAGAACTCTGACGCCTGACTTGCATACTCCGGACCGATTGGGTCTTCAGCCATAGCTGGAGCAGCAGACAGCGCACCTACCATTGCTGCTGTAATCGCAGATACTTTAAAAAATTTGTTTTCCATGGAATAAAACTCCTAAAAATGGATATAGCTGTTTGAATATTCCCCGCCTAAAGTTGGCCGCCGTAGAGAGAAATACCTTTTCTTGTTTGAGAACCCTAAACTCTGAATTCTCTATTTCCTTTCTGGTTATGCACATCGTGTGCATCCATGGCATTAAGACTAACTTCGCCCTCAAAAAGATCAATGAGAACTTAATTTTCATCTAAAAAAATATGAGTTGGTGCAAATTTAGTAGGTACTTAGTGATCCAGATCGATAAATTGTAAAGATCACAACTAAAAATAGTAAAAACAATAAATATCAAACACTTATATTAATGTAATTCTTATAAACATAGAAGTGACTCGCATTTTTGATACAACTATAACGGTATTTCATTAATGTTGAGCAGCATCACTGTCCTGATTTTAGAGTTCGTATAAGAACAAAATTCTCAACAATTAAAAAGCCCTCATTTTTATATCAGAAACAAAAAAGGCACTCCCTTGAAAGGAGTGCCTTTGAGCTTTTTTTATCTGTATTTACTTACGAAATAAGAGCTATTAGATCTTCTTCTGTTCTTATTTCGATACCTAAATCTTGTGCTTTGGTTAATTTAGAACCCGCAGCTTCACCGACAAACAAGATGTCCGTTTTCTTAGATACGCTACCCGTCACTTTCGCACCCAATGCTTGCAATGCCGCTTTGGCTTCACTGCGACCCAGTTGAGAAAGTGACCCGGTCAACACAACAACCTTACCTTCTAGTGGTAGCTCTTGGTCATCCGCAGCTTCTTCGATAATAGGCCAATTAACGCCAAGTTCTATCAGCTGCTCTACTACCGCTCTGTTTTTCTCTTGCGAAAAGAAGCTTGTGATATGACTAGCGACGATGTCACCAATATCGGACACTTCAACTAATTGTTCATGGGTTGCGGCTTGAACCAGCTCCAGCGTTTTAAAGTGTTGCGCCAAGTTCATCGCAGTTGCTTCACCCACTTCACGAATACCTAGCGAATAAAGGAAACGTGCCAACGTTGTGTCTTTGGCTTTATTAAGTGCACTAACTACATTTTGCGCCGATTTAGGCCCCATGCGGTCAAGTACTGTAATCACACCTGCGCTGAGCTTGAACAAGTCAGCGGGCGTTTCTACCATTTCACGGTCTACAAGCTGCTCTAGCACCTTTACGCCAAGGCCATCGACATCCAATGCCTTTCTCGACACAAAGTGCTTAAGCGCTTCTTTACGCTGCGCCTGACATACTAAACCGCCAGTACAACGCGCTACAGCTTCGCCCTCTACGCGCTCAACGGCGGAGTTACATACTGGGCAAGCATCAGGGAAAACAATGTCTCTCGCTGTTTCAGGGCGACGATCTTGTACAACAGCCACAATTTGCGGAATAACATCACCTGCACGGCGAATAATAACGCTGTCGCCTACCTTCACGCCTAAACGCGCAATCTCATCGGCATTGTGTAAAGTGGCATTGCTGACTGTCACGCCACCAACGAAGATAGGTTCAAGTTTAGCAACCGGCGTAATAGCGCCAGTACGGCCCACCTGAAATTCAACGTCATTGAGCAGTGTAATCTCTTCTTGAGCTGGGAACTTATAAGCAATTGCCCAACGTGGCGCTCGTGCAACAAAGCCAAGTACTTCTTGAGCCGCGATATCGTCGACTTTGATAACAACGCCATCAATCTCGTAAGCCAGAGCATCACGACGAGTCATAATATCTTGGTAATAGGCTTTCACGTCTTCGAGAGAGCTCAGTTGCTTAGTCTCGGGGCACATAGGTAAGCCCCAACCTTTAAGCTGTAAAAAGCGTTGGTAGTGACTATTTGATAGCTCAGCGCCTTGTACAACACCGACACTGTATGCGTAGAAAGCTAGCGGACGTTTCGCAGTAATACGAGAATCAAGCTGACGCAGGCTACCTGCGGCGGCATTACGTGGGTTAACAAATACTTTCTCGCCTTTCTTCAACGCCATCTCATTCAACTTATCGAAACCCGCTTTTGGCATAAACACTTCGCCACGAACTTCAATACGCTGCGGCCAGCCTTCACCTTGTAACTTAAGTGGGATAGAGCTGATCGTACGCACGTTTTCAGTGATGTTTTCACCCGTCGCACCGTCACCACGTGTCGCAGCCTGAACTAAAGTACCATTCACATAGAGTAGGCTAACGGCAAGGCCATCAAGCTTAGGTTCACAACAGAAAGTCTTGAGGTTAGCGGTTGGCGCTCTATCAGACATTCGCTTATTGAACGCATCCAAATCTTCATCAGAGAAAGCATTGTCCAGAGAAAGCATTGGGATCTCATGAGTCACTTGAGTGAAACCATCGAGAGGCTGACCACCAACACGTTGGCTCGGAGAATCTACCGTCACTAGTTCCGGGTTCTCTTCTTCGATCTTTAGCAATTGCTGCATTAATCGATCGTACTCGACATCAGGGATCTCAGGGCTATCTTCTACGTAATAACGAACGGCGTGATAATGCAGAGTTTCTCTTAACTGCTCTAAGGTAACTTGAATCGATTCTTTCATATCATTCTCTATCGTGATTGAAATATCAAAAAGGGCTCCCTTAGGAGCCCTTTTCTATAAATATAGATTATTTACAAGGCTAAACAATACGGCTAGGTATTCGATGCCGTCATAAAGTCTCTGATTTGCTTGCGGTAGTCAGATAAACGGTTTGGTGTCATTAAGTTGCGTGACTCATCCAACACGTTTCCGCCCATATCGTCAGCAATTTTCTGCGCCGCACTCAGCATCACATTGAAGTTTTGATCAGCTTGACCATAACAAGGCAACGTCATAAAGAACGAAATACCTTTAGTCGTGAAGTCAGCAGGATCATCATGTTCTAGCGTTCCTGGCTGCATCATGTTTGCAACGCTGAAAATAACCTTTGGTGCATCTGTAGATTGTGCAAAGCAGTGGTAAATAGACATCTCACCATAAGTTAAACCGTTGTTCTCCATGCTGCGGAAAAGTTCAGTCCCAACGAATGGGATCTCTCCAGCACAGTGAACATTAAGAACGATCACTTCTAAACCAAGTTCTTCATCTGGTTTTGCTTCTTCAACAGTCGCACTTTGCGGAGTCACGACTTCTTTCGCAACAACGGGCTCTCTTTGAGTAAGCGTTTCGTTTGGAACGACTGGCTCATCAACTGTTTCAGAAGGCTCTTCAAACGAACCGTACTGCACTTTAAAGCCGGCATGGTTTTCTTTTTGCTCGTCAGTCAACTCAAAGCTTGGAACTTCAGGCTCAACGTCCTTCTCTTCCTCAATCACTTCAGGTTCACTTTCAACCTTAATTGGGTCTTCTACGCTGAAAGAAGGAAGATCATTTAATTCGATATCATCTTCGTAAGCTTCTTTCGCTTGTGGCGCTGTTAGCGGATCTGAGTCGATCAGCGGATCAGTATCAGAGGGTGAAACAGCAAAATCCGGCTCTTTACGTTCTTTTCGGATTATCTCAAAATCATCTTCTGGGGCGAATGAACGGTTTGGAATAGTTTCTGCTTCATCTAAGCTGTCGTTATCAAGCTTACCGAGCGGCTTATCTCCAAACTTTGCTTTCCCTTCTTTTTTACTCGTCCATAGACCATGGAACAATAATGCGGCGATAGCTAATGCGCCAACAATAATGAGTACAAATCGCAATTCCTGCATTTTTCGCTCTCAGCTTTCTTAGTCAACTAGCTATAAACACGCTGTCACTAAGTTGGGTTAATTTGGCTAATCTCACTACTCTATCAAAAGTAGCCACTGTTTTAGAACAACTTAATACAATTAGTTCCTTACATGGTGTGATTTTCACCACGCTTTTTTTCTTAATTTCGGTCGAGTACACTAGACATGTTTGCTATTTAACCAAATTCACATGTGACCTAATTTAAATATGACTATTGAATCTGTTCCCCGCTCCGGCTTTGGCTATTTTATTTTCGGAATAAAAATCGCTTTATCACCGAGCATTCGTAAGTTTGTACTAATGCCACTTATCGCGAACGTGTTACTCGTTGGTGGTGCCTTGTTTTATATCTTCTCCAACCTAAACACTTGGATTGAAGGTTGGATTGGTGCATTGCCAAGTTTCCTGTCGTGGTTGTCATACATTTTATGGCCATTACTTGTGTTAACCGTCTTGGCCACATTCTCGTATTTCTTTAGCACGCTCGCTAACTTCATTGCCGCACCGTTCAACGGTTTACTCGCGGAAAAAGTTGAAGAGTTGTTGAGCGGTAAAAAAGTTAATGACGATGGTTTACTTGATGTCCTCAAAGATACCCCACGTATATTAGCGAGAGAATGGCGCAAGCTTGTCTACATTCTGCCAAAAGCGATCGGTTTATTCCTACTTTTGTTAATTCCAGCACTAGGGCAAACCGTTGCTCCGTTTTTATGGTTCATTTTCACAGCATGGATGTTAGCGATTCAATACGCCGACTACCCGTTCGATAACCATAAAATCAAATTTGATGACATGAGAAACAATTTGAAACAAAAACAAGGTAAGAGCTACAGCTTTGGCGCGCTTGTTTCTGTGTTCACTACTATTCCAATTTTAAACCTGATTGTGATGCCCGTTGCCGTTTGTGGCGCGACAGCAATGTGGGTTGCTGAGTTTAAAGACCAAGCTCTACGTTCTCGTCTATAGTTCTCGTCTCTAACCCTTTCTACACTTCCTAGTTTCGCCTATCTTTTTGAAGTTCTGATTTCAATAAAGATAGGCGTGAATTCTGCTACATATCTATATGATATAACTTTTTAATCCTTTTACCTTTTTTTCAACTTGTTTAATCTAAATTCAAGCTGAACAAACATCGTAAGACACTAGACGGTAAAGTGATTGATATACTACGTTTAGTTCTGTCATTAAATGAAGGAATATCGCATGAGCAAGATCTACGAAGACAACACCCTAACGATTGGTAACACACCTCTAGTCCGCCTTAACAAAGTAAGCAAAGGTAACGTCCTAGCTAAGATCGAAGCTCGTAACCCAAGCTTCAGTGTTAAATGTCGTATCGGTTCAAACATGATCTGGGAAGCAGAAAAAGCAGGTACGCTTAAGCCAGGTATCGAGCTTGTTGAACCTACCAGTGGTAACACAGGTGTTGCACTTGCATTCGTAGCAGCAGCACGCGGTTACAAACTAACGCTAACTATGCCTGAATCAATGAGCCTAGAACGTCGTAAGCTGCTTAAAGCGCTTGGCGCAAACCTTGTGCTAACTGAAGCACCAAAAGGCATGAACGGCGCGATTGCTAAAGCAGAAGAGATTGTTGCTTCAGACCCAGACAAATACCTACTACTTCAACAGTTCAACAACCCTGCTAACCCACAGATTCACGAGCAGACGACTGGTCCTGAAATTTGGGAAGCAACAGACGGCGAAATCGACGTGTTTGTAGCGGGTGTTGGTACGGGCGGTACTATCACTGGTACGAGTCGTTACATTAAAGGTGAAAAAGGCAAAGCGATTACTTCAGTCGCGGTTGAGCCGGCTGAGTCTCCAGTGATTGCACAGGCACTTGCAGGTGAAGAAATCAAACCAGCTCCACACAAAATTCAAGGTATCGGTGCAGGTTTCATCCCTGGAAACCTAGATTTAGAGATTATTGACCGTGTTGAATCGGTAACTTCTGAAGAAGCGATTGAGATGGCTCAACGCCTAATGAAAGAAGAAGGTATTCTTGCAGGCATCTCATCTGGCGCGGCAGTTGTAGCAGCAAACAGAATCGCCGAACTACCTGAATTTGCAGGAAAAACTATCGTTACTGTACTACCAAGCTCTGGTGAGCGTTACCTAAGCACAGCCCTATTTGCTGGCATCTTTACGGAAAAAGAGAACCAACAATAATATGTGGTCAAATCAATTTTTCGTCCAAAAAAGCCCCGTTTAGGGGCTTTTTTGTTGATCCCTGCCCCACCTTTGGTAATATCAGGTCTGTTTTATTTTTCGCTTCAAAATAAAAGAAGCAATAAACAAATTCTGAAAGTCATGAGTACTCAGCAAAAGACGACCATGGCTGGATAAAAATTTATAACCAGTCTAAGTTCTAACACGAACATGGCGTACTAGCCTCTAGCGCATTTGGGCTAAAGCAGTTAAGCTAATCTGGTTACAAACTTACAAAAAATAAATTAATTGGGGTATATAAAATGTACGAGAAGCAAGTAGAAATCACAGCAGAAAACGGTCTTCACACTCGTCCAGCTGCACAGTTCGTTAAAGAAGCAAAATCTTTCGACGCTGACATCACAGTGACTTCTAACGGCAAAAGCGCTAGCGCGAAAAGCCTGTTCAAACTACAAACTTTAGGCCTAGTAAAAGGTACTAACGTTACTATTTCAGCTGAAGGTCCTCAAGCTCAGCAAGCAGTAGACCACCTAGTTGCTCTTATGGATCAACTACACTAATACGGTCTCCTTCTTTCAAAGCCATTTTGCATAGCAAAGTGGCTTTGTTCGAAATAGATAGGAATAAGCGCGACATTAGTCGACGACTTAAAGTCACACACTCTCCCGTTTACAGTTGAACAACTAAGGTAAGGCTATGATTTCAGGCATCCTAGCATCTCCTGGTATTGCTTTCGGTAAAGCACTACTACTTCAAGAAGATGAAATTGTCCTAAACACTCAATCTATCTCTGACGACCAAGTTGAAGCAGAAGTACAGCGTTTCTTTGACGCTCGTAACAAATCTTCTCAACAGCTTGAAGTTGTTAAGCAAAAAGCACTTGAAACTTTTGGCGAAGAAAAAGAAGCAATCTTTGAAGGCCACATCATGCTGCTTGAAGATGAAGAGCTAGAAGAAGAGATTTTAGCACTCATCAAGAAAGAAAAAATGCACGCAGACAACGCGATCCACACTGTGATCGAAGAGCAAGCTGTTGCACTAGAGTCTCTTGATGATGAGTACCTAAAAGAACGTGCAACTGATATCCGTGATATCGGTACTCGTTTCGTTAAAAATGCTCTAGGCATCAACATTGTATCTCTAGCAGATATCAATGAAGAAGTTATCCTAGTAGCTTACGACCTAACGCCATCTGAAACTGCACAAATCAACCTAGACTACGTTCTTGGTTTCGCTTGTGACATCGGCGGTCGTACATCTCATACTTCAATCATGGCACGTTCTCTTGAGCTTCCAGCTATCGTTGGTACTAACGAGATCACTAAGCAAGTTAAGAACGGCGACATGCTTGTGCTAGACGCGATGAACAACAAGATCATCATCAACCCTTCTGAAGCTGAACTAGCAGAAGCTAAGAAAATCAAAGCAGATTTCGAAGCAGAAGCGGCTGAACTAGCAAAACTAAAAGATTTACACGCTGAAACTCTAGACGGTCACCGTGTAGAAGTTTGTGGCAACATCGGTACAGTAAAAGACTGTGACGGTATCCTGCGTAACGGCGGTGAAGGCGTTGGTCTGTACCGTACTGAATTCCTATTTATGGACCGTGACGCGCTTCCTACTGAAGAAGAGCAATACGTTGCTTACAAAGAAGTAGCAGAAGCAATGGAAGGCGAGTCAGTGATTATCCGTACTATGGATATCGGCGGCGACAAAGACCTACCATACATGGACCTTCCACAAGAGATGAACCCGTTCCTAGGCTGGCGTGCAGTACGTATCAGCTTGGATCGTCGTGAAATCCTACGTGACCAACTACGTGGCATCCTACGTGCATCTGCACACGGTAAACTACGTATCATGTTCCCAATGATCATTTCTGTTGAAGAGATCCGTGAACTGAAAAAAGCAATCGAAGAGTACAAAGTTGAACTTCGCGCTGAAGGCCTAGCTTTCGATGAAGAAATCGAAATCGGCGTAATGGTTGAGACTCCAGCAGCTGCTGCAATCGCACACCACCTAGCGAAAGAAGTATCTTTCTTCTCTATCGGTACTAACGACCTAACGCAATACACTCTTGCGGTAGACCGTGGTAACGAAATGATTTCTCACCTATACAACCCACTATCTCCTGCTGTTCTTACAGTAATCAAGCAAGTGATCGACGCATCACACGCTGAAGGTAAGTGGACTGGTATGTGTGGTGAGCTTGCTGGTGATGAGCGTGCAACGCTACTTCTTCTTGGTATGGGTCTAGATGAGTTCTCTATGAGCGGTATCTCTATCCCTAAAGTTAAGAAAGTAATCCGTAACTCTAACTTCGCTGAAGTTAAAGCTATGGCTGACGAAGCACTATCTCTACCAACAGCTGCTGAAATTGAAGCTTGCGTAGAAAAGTTCATCGCTGAGAAAACTCAGTAATCGCCAATCGCTTAATAACGTTAGACGGCTAAAAATAGTCGTCTAATTTGTTAGATTGGTATAGTATATTCTACAGAATAAAACTAAACGTTAGGAGCATGACACAATGGGTCTGTTTGACAAACTGAAAAAGCTTGTATCTGATGACAGCGCTGATGCTGGTGCAATCGAAATCATCGCACCTCTTTCTGGTGAAATCGTAAACATCGAAGATGTGCCAGATGTAGTTTTCGCTGAAAAAATCGTTGGTGACGGCATCGCGATCAAACCAGCTGGCGACAAAATGGTAGCTCCAGTTAACGGTACTATCGGTAAGATCTTCGAAACTAACCACGCATTCTCTATCGAGTCTGACGACGGTGTTGAGCTTTTCGTTCACTTCGGTATCGATACTGTTGAACTTAAAGGCGAAGGCTTCACTCGTGTAGCTGAAGAAGGTCAATCTGTTAAAGCTGGTGACACTATCATCACTTTCGACCTAGCGCTTCTAGAAGAGAAAGCAAAATCTACGCTTACTCCAGTTGTTATCTCTAACATGGACGAAATCAAAGAGCTGAACAAGCTTTCTGGTTCTGTAACTGTTGGCGAAACTCCAGTTCTTAAAGTAACTAAGTAATCTCGATTACTTATCTGCTTTAATTAAAACGCTACCTAAGGGTGGCGTTTTTTGTGCCTGCTATATAGTTCTAATGCCAGATTACCAGCCGCTTTGGCCTTATACCTAACAACTACAAATCCCCTTCTTCTTTGGGCCTCTCACGAACAGAGATCCCTGACATCTCGCTCGGTTCGATTCTGGGATGACGATTAAACACTATGGTTTAAGCCTGAGTGATTGTTACTCAAACCGACCTCTTCTATACAGTTAGCTATAGAGTCACCAATACCCAACTCCCGTCATTCCCTACAGTGAGGCACGAACGTGATAGGGAATCTCGCTTTCCAATCAACTACCAACACCACAACTCCCCTCTCTTCTCCAAATTTCAGGCAATAAAAAACCCAGCCGAAGCTGGGTCTGTTTAGCGCTCATCTCTCACCACGAGCTAATTTGTGGAAGCCTAACGTCAACACTATTGGTCAACGTGGCTTTTCAATCGATTAACCTAGTAGGCTAAGTGCCGAGTTCGGTGCTTGCTTCGCTTGAGCAAGAATCGAGCTTGAAGCTTGAGAAAGGATCTGAGACTTAGTCATCTGAGTCGTTTCTTTCGCGAAGTCGGTATCTTTAATACGGCTCTTAGATGCGTTAACGTTCTCGTTAATGTTGTCTAAGTTGCTGATAGCGTGGTCGAAACGGTTTTGGAAAGCACCTAGCTCAGCACGGTGACTGTCTACATACTTAAGGGCCGCATCGATTACTGCTACAGACTCTTGTGCGCCGCCAACAGATGTTACGTCGATAGTATCAACCGTTACGTCTTTAGCTGCTTGAATACCTAGCTCGCCCGCAAGACCGCCAGAGAAAGACACATCGCCGCTCACTTTGTTGTTGCCTGTGAACATTTGTAGCTTGCCGTCTTCAGTAACAGACGCTTTAACAGAATCTTGCTGACCGTTGATGTAAGTCGCTAGCTCTTCGATGTCATCACCTGCTTTTGCGCTGATGTCGATTTCTTGTGCTTGGCCGAAGTTGTCAGTGAACGACAGTTTTAGGTCGTTAGAGCCCGCTTGAACGTTCCAGTCTTTGTCTTTCGCGTTCTCAGTTTGGTAGCTCTTACCACCCATCTGAGCGTTATCAGAGCGCATGTCTTTCAGTTGAAGCATTACAGCTTCACCGTTATCCGCACCGATTTGGAATGATTTAGTACCGTGAGTACCGTTAAGCAGCTTGTTACCACCAAAAGACGTCGTTTCCGCGATACGGTTCAGTTCGTCGTTCAGTGCTGTTACTTCTTCTTGAATCGCTACACGCTCAGATTTTGAGTTTGAGCCGTTTGAAGATTGTAGAGACAAATCACGCATACGTTGCAGGATGTTAGTCGTCTCGTTCATTGCACCTTCAGCTGTTTGTGCAATTGAGATACCGTCGTTCGCGTTACGTACAGCAACATCAAGACCACGACTTTGAACGTTCAAACGGTTCGAGATTTGTAGGCCAGCAGCGTCATCTTTTGCGCTGTTGATTTTTGAGCCTGAAGCTAGACGCTCCATTGATGTTTGTTGTGCGCTGTTTGCGTTGTTTAGGTAACGTTGCGCTGTCATCGCTGAAACGTTTGTATTTACATTCACTGCCATGGTGACTTCTCCAATTGATTTTCCGGTATAGCGGTTTCCGACGTCTCGGAAAACCAAGTAGTTATCTCTAAGTTACTTTTAATAACGGCGTGATTGGCGAAACCTTTAGGAAAAAAACAACAAATTTAAAGAAATAGCGGTAAAACAGAAGAAAGCGTGACTGGTCGTAAAATTATCGAAAAAAGATGAGAAAATCGCTAAAGTTGCCGGGAAGTCAGTCGAGTGAGAAATTGTATTTTTATTCGCCAAAAAGCACCGACCAAGCTGAAATGCTTTTATAAGATTGTAGGTAATTCATTAACCTAATAACGTTAAAGCTAGATTCGGCGCTTGCTTGGCTTGAGCAAGTATCGTTGTGCTCACTTGCTGCAGTATTTGTTGCTTGAGCATTTGAGTGGTTTCTTTGGCGTAGTCGGTATCTTTGATTCGACTGTTTGATGTCGCCAAATTCTCATGAACGTTTTCAAGATTGTTAATGGCATGATCAAAGCGGTTTTGCATTGCCCCTAATTCAGAGCGATGGCTATCGACATACTTCATCGCCGTATCCAAAATAGAGACGGCGCGCTGAGCACCACCCACATCCGTTACATTGATGTCATTAACTGACTCGTAATAGCCCGCTGACATCGAAAGCTCACTGGCTAATGAACCTGAAAAAGAGATGGTACCCGCGGTATCTTCACCTGACATATAAATCTGAAGTTGTCCGTCATCATTAACAGAAGCCGATAAGAGATCCGTTTGACCATTAATGTAAGTCGCCAACTCTTCGATATCATCGCCCGCTTTCGCGTTGATGGTGATCTCTTGTGGCTGACCAAAACGATCGGTAAACGACATCGTCATATCATTCTGGTTTGATTTCACTTCCCATGAATCACTGGCCATGCCATTAGCAACGTAGCTAAAGCCGCCCATGTTGATGTCATCAGTACGCATGCTTTTCAAACCAATCTGCACAGCTTCGCCCGAACTGCCACCAATCTGAAATGACGTACTACCAAAATTACCATTGAGAAGTTTTTTGCCACCAAAAGAAGTGGTCTCTGCAATACGATTCAGCTCATCGTTTAAGGCGGTAATCTCTTCTTGAATCGCCGTTCTTTCCGACTGGCTATTTGAACCGTTGCTTGCTTGTAGAGACAAGTCGCGCATGCGCTGCATGATATTGGTGGTTTCATTCATCGCGCCTTCAGCGGTTTGCATGATAGATATACCATCATTCGCATTACGCACAGCGACATCAATACCACTCATCTGCGCTTCCAAGCGGTTCGAAATTTGTAGCCCTGCAGCATCGTCTTTAGCGCTGTTAATACGACTCCCTGAAGCCAAGCGCTCCAAAGATTGGTTCAGCATGTTATTGGCATTAGAGAGGTTTCTCTGGGCCACCAGCGCTGAGACATTGGTATTAACAGTTATAGCCATAGACCTTCGCTTACAAAAAGAGGAATAAAACTCACGATTGCTCTTATATCGACCAATTCATATAAAGCTTTAATAAAAAAGGAGCCCTGAGGCTCCCTTTGTTTATTCTTTTTGAGACGACTTACTTAATCGTTAATTCACTCAACATCTCAGTTGAAGGAGCAAAGTAATACGCGCCAGTCACCGCTTTAGTAAAGCGAAGCAGTTGGTCTGTTTTGCCATCAGTTACGCCGTACATGCTCTCTAACATCGCATCGAAGTTATGACGAACGTTACAGTAAGCAATGAACAATAAGCCGTGGTCGCCCGTAGCAGTACCGTAAGGTAGACTGTGGCGAACAATCTTAAGCCCCTTGCCTTCTTCTTTGATATCCACACGGCCAACGTGAGACGCCGCAGGAACATCATCTAACTCAATTGAATCAGGTTTAGTTCGGCCAATCACTTTCTCTTGTGCCGATACATTCAAACGATTCCAAGCTGGCAGGTTATGCACAAAACGCTGCACCATTACATAACTACCACCAGCGAATTCACCCTCAGGCACAATAGCGACTTCAGCACGTTGTGCGTCTTTCGGGTTTTCAGTGCCATCAACAAAGTCTGTCATGTCACGAGAGTCTAGGAAGCGGTAACCATAAGTTTCATCAACCACTTCAACATCAGCTGCTACTTCAGATAGCAATTTACGCAAGATAAAGAAGTGCAGATCATGTCGGTTTGAATGACAGTGAATCAGAACATCAGACAGTGTGCTCGGCGCGGTGATATCACCTTCACCCAGCACAGGGAAGTCGATCAAATCAGCGGGCGCTGCTTGCTCGAACTTATCCCAAAAAGCTTTTGAGAACGCAACCGATGCCGTTAAGTTCGCATCAGGCTGAGTTTGGTTTAGTTCGTCGATTAGAGTCGGAAGCTTTTGAATTTCTGCTAGTACATTAGCAGTATTAGCGTTCACTTTAAGTTGAACGTAAAGCGCGAAAGGCCCAGCTTCAGGCAAAATAGCACTTTGAACGTTAGGCTGCTCATTTGAAACATTAAGCATAGATTATTCCTTCCAGTTTTAGCTTCTAAGTATAATTGTGAATGGGACAAATGTTTTGATGAGAATCAGTCTTCGTGCTCAACCACTTTAAAGCAATCCCTTGCAGCATGGCTATTGGTTAGATAAAGCGCTAACCACAGCAGCAACAATAGGGTGATGCCATTTGACCAACGGAACCATCCGTTATCCAAATAGATTAAATAAATCGTATGGGAGCCCTGTGCCAAGATAGCCATCATGGTAACCCAACGTCCCCATGACACGACTTTGTTAAGGCGCTTTCTATCTGGCGATCTTAGCCCAAATAACCACATCAGCAGCAAACTAGGCACACTCAACGCGATCCCGACATAAAACATCTGATGGTCTGGGTAGATTATCTCAAGAATATCGGTTCCCGATTCTCGGCTTGCGCCTGCAACAATGAAAACGACCAAGGCTTTCGCAAGAAACAACCAACCTAGCCAGAGCAAGATTGGAGCTTTCAAAAAGCCGTGCTTGTCGTATTGTTCTATGGAGTACCGCACAAATCTCACTTTCACTTATTTTCAAACCAACACTTTAACGCAAATCATTCATACTTAACTAGCTTTGCGTTATCTTAGTAGCCAATCCGTTTTAATTGTCGAACTCAGTATGAAAAACAAAACTAATACGCCCTCTGTTGAATCTCAACAGGAAGCACTGAAGATAGCCAAAGCGACTCAAAAGCCAGCTCAAACCAAAGAACAAACTAAACTGATTGCTCAGGGTATCGAGAAAGGCATCGCACTGTACAAGAAACAGCAAAAAGAACGCAGCCGCCAAGCCGATAAAGCTAAAAAGCGCGTACAGAAAGAGAAGCAGACTCTACAAGCGAACCAAGACCAAGACCAAGAACAGAATGTCGACTTGGATAATGAAACAACATCAAATCACGCCAGTAAATTGCCGTGGTTATTATTGTTCGCTAGCTGGATAGGCTTCGCGATTTATTTGATGAAATAACAGGATAAGCGTATGAAAAAGGAATTAATCGCTTTGGCTATGAGTAGCGTGTTACTCGGTTGCACGACACCGACATCAACGCCTCATAGCGAAGCTGCCAACGTGCAAATGGATTACCATGGCGTGATTAATATCGATAAATGTCAGTATAAAGGGGAAGTCACAGGCAGCGAAGGCCATTGGTACAACTACCTGTTTTACCCAAATGACACATTGATTCAAGGCGCCATGAATCAACTCAAGTCGAATACGATTGAGCTAGGCGCAGATACCGTGATATTCACACTTCCCCAAGATTTTTCCACATCCGTGACTATGCTTGGTACCGCCTACCTGTGCGAGTAAGCAACTAAAGCGGCATATCGATATGCTTTGATTTTATGACACCCAAAAGAAAGCCAGCTTTCGCTGGCTTATGCACTAAATCCAAGGCTTGTTGCTATATCGCCTTTACGCTGGATAACCCATTGACTGTCAAATGGCCCCCAGTCGGATAACTGGTAATAGCCATCATTATGACGTCGCCCATCTTGAACAAACATAAGTTCGATACCGATCCCCGGTAACGCCTTGAGTACATCTTGAATAGTACGACGAGGCCACCCCGTTTTTTCGATGAGTTTAGGCACATTTGGCCTATCAAGGCTTTCCACTAACAATGCTAAATATAGCCGCCTTGCAAAAACAGGACTCAACTCCATTGACACCTCCTATATATGTGCAGCTCAATTATTTCTTTTTTCGCTGACAACATGTTGAGGCTGATCAATAAGTCTCCAATAGTGACATTTTCTTACGCTTTTTTTTCACTCTATGAAATATTCATCACTCTATTTTGTCTGAGTTGCTGCTTCCTGATAGGATTCAACTCATAACAATGAAATAAAATCACTCAAAGGAAGAATAATGACTATCACCATGTTTGGTATCCCAAATTGCGACACCATTAAAAAAGCAAAGAAATGGCTCGAAGCTGAAGGTATCGAGTTCGAATTTCACGATTATCGCAAACAAGGCATCACAGAAGAGCTAGTAACAAGCTTCTGCTCTGAGCTAGGTTGGGAGCTTGTGCTAAACAAACGTGGTACGACTTATCGCCAACTTTCTCAAGAACAGAAAGACACCCTAACAGAAGAAAAAGCGGTGACTTTGCTTGTTGAACAACCTGCAATGATCAAGCGCCCAATCTTAAAAGTTGAGGGTAAGCTTCACATCGGATTTAAAGCCGACCAATACGCGGCTATTTTTGCTTAGATCGTTGTATTTACATAGACAGACAACAGGACGTTGATCAGTGAATCAGCGCCTAAAAATTAATGACTAGACGTTTTATTTAAACAAGGAATTCAAGGATGACAGATAGCCCAACTTTGGCTCTGGCAAAAGACCTAATCAGCCGTCAATCGGTAACACCAGAAGATGCAGGCTGCCAAGACCTGATGATTGAACGCTTAAAAGCACTCGGTTTTGAAATCGAAGTGATGGTATTTGAAGATACGACCAACTTCTGGGCTCGTCGTGGTACTGAAGCGCCTCTGTTTGCTTTTGCTGGTCACACTGATGTGGTACCTGCAGGCCCAATCGAACAGTGGAACACTAAACCATTCGAACCGACTATCGTAGACGGTTTCCTACATGGCCGTGGCGCTGCTGATATGAAAGGCTCTCTGGCTTCAATGATTGTTGCCGTCGAGCAGTTCATTGCCAAACACCCAGACCACACAGGCTCAATTGGTTTCCTGATCACTTCAGATGAGGAAGGTCCTTTCATCAACGGTACTGTACGTGTTGTTGAAGCATTAATGGCGCGCGGTGAAAACATCGATATGTGTATCGTTGGTGAACCATCGAGCACTGAGTTCGTGGGTGATGTCGTGAAGAACGGCCGTCGTGGCTCTATCACTGGCGACCTAACGATTAAAGGCACACAAGGTCATGTTGCCTACCCTCACCTAGCAAACAACCCAGTACACAGCTCTCTGCTTGCTATTAATGAGCTAGCAACAACTGAGTGGGATAAAGGTAATGATTACTTCCCGCCAACCAGTTTCCAAATTCCAAATGTGAGTGCGGGTACTGGTGCTTCAAACGTGATCCCTGGTGAGTTTAATGTTCAGTTTAACCTACGCTTTAGTACAGAGTTAAGCAACGACATCATCGTTGAGCGCATCACAACGACACTCGACAAGTATGATTTCGAATACGACCTAAGATGGACATTCAATGGCGACCCGTTCTTAACAGACGCAGGTTCACTGCTTGATGCTATTGTTGATGCAGTGGGTCACGTCAATGATGTGAAACCAGCACTGCTAACGACTGGCGGTACATCTGATGGTCGCTTTATTGCACGTATGGGCGGACAAGTGGTTGAACTAGGCCCTGTGAATGCAACGATTCACAAGGTTAACGAATGCGTGAAGGTAGCCGATTTAGAAAAGCTAACTGACATGTACGAAAGAACATTAGTGAACCTATTCGCTAAATAGTCTTTCATCAGCGATTCATAGCATCCAATTATTGAGAGACTCGTTATGACACCAGAGCAGCTTACCGGACAATCAGATTCTCATCTAGAGCCTAGCCTGATCGGCACCAAGACCTTCTTGGTCCACAGTGAGGTTAAGAATGACCTGAATAATTTGATTGAAGCTGCTCAGCTCGCTGGTTTTAAAATGGAGATTGCCAGTGGCTTTCGCGACTATGAAAGGCAATCTCTGATTTGGAACCGTAAGTTTTCTGGTGACGCTCCAATATTAGATTCAGAAAGCCAACCACTTGATGCTTCAACACTCAGTGAGCACCAAAAACTGTCAGCCATTCTTAGGTGGTCTGCCCTTCCCGGTGCGAGCCGTCACCATTGGGGCTGTGACTTTGATGTCTTTGCTCGAAACAACTTACCAGAAGGTACACAGCTGCAATTAGAGCCATGGGAATACCTTACTGGCCACCAGCAAGCATTTTACCAATGGTTGTCTGTTCATGCTTCACAGTTTGGGTTCTTTTTTCCTTATAGCGAAGACCTTGGTGGTGTGGCGATCGAACCATGGCATATCAGCCATCGTAAAGTATCGGAGTCGTGTTTATCACAGTTATCTCCGACTTTACTTGGCAAGCAACTCCAATCTAAGCCAATATTAGGGTATGAGATTATTATGGAGCAGCTAGACGAGATCTACGCACGCTTCGTAGCGAACATCAGCCATTAGGAGCGCTTATGTTAGAGTGGCTTACAAACCCTTGGGTTATCATCATCATCGCAGTTAGCGTTGTTGTGGGTAACATCGCAGCGCTCAAACAGACAGCCAATATGGATCTGACGGGGCGTGGTAAAACTGAGCGAGATTTAGATAAGCTCAATCGCTTGGATAAACTTAACCAAGAGAAAGCTGAAAAAGAAGAATCCAAAGACAATAAAGACGCATAGCCTTTTGCTTTGGCTAATCAGCTTGATTGACCAATTTTGATTGACCAATGTAGCCTGATGACAACGAATACAATAAAAAAGAGGACACAGTGTGTCCTCTTTTTTATTTGCTTTTGCTAATCACAAGGCTGATTTAACTCAGCTTGTGACGGCTTGAATGACTACTCAGCTTTCGCTTCTTTGTCATCTTTGGTTTGGTCAGCAATATGCGCTAATACCGGAACCATAGACTTAAGCAGCTCTTCTTCTACTGGCTTACCTGATGCATCCGTTACGTTGATTGACGTACGGTTGCCAAGGTCACCAAATAGGAAGTTGTAAGTGCCTGGCGCTAAGTCGATAGGCTGTAGGCCAATTTCTTCCCAGAACTCATCATCTGGTGCTGCGTACTTCGCCTTCACCGTACCCTGAGATTGATTGCGTTCTTCAAGCTCAAAGCCCATTTCAGGCAACAAGTTAGGCAGACGCTGCCAGAATACATTGTATGGCGTACGAGCAATAATCACAGGGAAACCACTACGGTCAGCACCCATTGAAATTGGAATACGCTTCACCAACTCTTGCGCTTTCAGCGCCGCTTCAGCACGAAGGTTTTCATCGTACTTAGCCATAACTAGGTTGGTCAGGAACGCGTTGTAACGCTCTTTATTGGTTGCCGTTACTGTTTTCTCTTCAGTACCTTCACGCCAATCAATCAGATTAATCTTGAAGCCATGACGGTTGTTTGCTTGGAAGCGAGAGATAGAGTAACGACTACCAATCTCTACGTCTTCATCTTCAGAAACCCAAGTTACCCAATCGGTCTCAATCTCATTCTCTGATTGCTCACGAATACCAATACCACGTTGAGCCAGCATATCTACAGCCGTTTGCCACACGCGGTCTGCCTCTTCTGCGCGAAGAAGCCATAGTGTCACTTCACCGTTTTGACGCTCAGCACGAGCACCCGGGATCAGTTCAAGAACCTGTTGCGGTGGACGAATATCCACTTCACGACCAGTACCACCACTGAATTCACCGCTTGGGATGTCAAAATTTGGGTAGAACTGAGGCTGAGCATCTACAGGCAATTGCCATTGTGAAAACTCAGGTGTTTCTAAGTATTCGAAATCATCTTTGGCTTGGCGACGTTGAGTCGGGTTGCCAGAACATGCTGTAAGAACGAAAACAGCCAGTGACCCAATCACTAGCTGGTGAGAATACTTCATTTATACTCCTAAATGCCGAAGGTTCGCTTCGGCATCACTTCATACGTTTTAGTAAATGCACGCTTCAGTCATTGCTTGAGCAACAACAGGTTGAGCTGGCTCTGACAGTTCAGTCAGCGGTAGACGTAAGCCACCTTCAGCAATCAGACCCATTTTATGAACCGCCCATTTTACGGGAATAGGGTTAGACTCAACGAACAAATTCTTATGTAGAGGCATCAAACGCTCATTGATCGCTTCCGCTTCTTCAAACTTACCTTCTTTTGCTAGCTTGAACATGGTTGCCATATCAGCGGCTGCAACATTGTTCGTTACAGAGATCACGCCATCGCCACCACGCTTAACAAATTCTAGGCCTGTTAAGTCATCACCACTTAGTAAGATAAAGTCTTCGCCACAAAGTTCACGGTGAATTGCAATTCTGTCGAGATCACCCGTCGCATCTTTCAGTGCAACGATGTTTTCGATCTCAGCAAGACGAGCAACCGTTTCTGGCAACAAGTCTACCGCAGTACGACCTGGAACATTGTATAGAATTTGTGGAACGTCACTGACTTCAGCAATCGCTTTGTAGTGTTGGTACAAACCTTCTTGAGTCGGTTTGTTGTAGTAAGGCGTTACGCTCAGGCAACCAGCAATACCAGAACCATTCAACAAACGGCTGAATAGAACAGATTCATGAGTTGCATTTGCACCTGTACCAGCGATAACGGGAATACGACCATCAGCAAATTCAACGATCTTGTTGACGACTTTGACATGCTCTTCAATAGTGAGTGTTGAAGACTCACCTGTTGTGCCAACCGCAACCAGACCATCACTACCTGCAGCAATATGGTGCTCAACTAACTTTTTAAGGCTGTCGAAATCCACTTCACCATCTGTATTAAATGGCGTAACTAGCGCAACGATACTTCCTGAAAACATGTCTATCTCCCTTAATTTATTCTTTTTGCATGTTACTGTAAGCCAATCAATAAACACAAGACATTAAAGTGGCTTACCGGCAACATCTGCATTAAATATTGTCGTATGTTTGAGGTAAAACGACTTCTAACGGCGTTCTACCTAGAATTTGGGAACCTGCACTCAATCTAGCGGATAGCACATCACTGGATGTCAGTAACAAGTAAGCTGTGCTCTCATCGCTCTATCTCATTTTTTAACGCGCTCGATATTCTTATCATTGGTTGCATGTTCGAAGCAAGGTCGCACATAAAAAGCCCCGCACGCACGCTTATTCCACGAGCTAACTGTGCTAACATGCATGAATCAATGGAATATAAAGAGACGTGATTTTATGACTCAACATCTAGTAATCACAGCTGTGGGCACTGATCGCCCAGGTGTATGCAACCAAGTGGTTCATTTAGTCACCCAATCAGGCTGTAACATTATTGATAGCCGTATCGCCCTGTTTGGCGAAGAATTTACGCTTATCATGCTGCTGTCTGGAAAGGCAAACAACATTACCCGCGTTGAAACCACCTTGCCCTTGCTTGGACAAGAGCACGACTTGATTACGATTATGAAGCGAACCTCAACTCATGATGTTATTGAGAACTCTTACACAGTAGAGGTGTTCGTTGAGTCAGACGATAAAATCGGACTTACTGAGCAGTTTACCCAGTTCTTCGCAGACCGAAACATCGGCCTCGATTCGTTAAGTGCACGAACCATCAATAAATCTAAGGTTCAACTCGACAACGACCAATTCCATATCTCTATTACCGCTTCTGTGCAATCAGAATGTAACTTGATGCAGCTACAAGAAGAATTCGATTCGCTGTGTCAGAGCCTATCAGTCCAAGGCTCGCTCAACTTTATCAAAAACAGTCTTTAAAAAGGAAATGTCATGAATACGCTAACGGCTGGTGTTCCAGCACCTGCTTTTTCTCTTCCAGATCAAGATGGCAATATCGTATCTCTTGGTGACTTCAAAGGTAAAAAAGTACTTTTCTATTTTTACCCTAAAGCAATGACTCCAGGTTGTATTGTGCAAGCGGAAGGCCTGCGTGATATCAAAACACAGCTTGATGACCTAAACGTGGTTGTTCTAGGTGTGAGTGTTGACCCAGTAAAACGTCTACCAAACTTCGTTGAGAAGAAATCTCTAAACTTCACCCTGCTATCTGATGAAGACCACAGCGTTGCTGAACAGTTTGGCGTTTGGGGCGAGAAAAAATTCATGGGTAAAATCTACGACGGTCTGCACCGTATTAGCTTCCTAATTGATGAAGAAGGTCAGATTGAACATGTCTTCAACAAGTTCAAGACTAAGACTCACCACGAAGTGGTTCTAGATTACTTCAATCAAGAAGCTTAAGGGCGATTTGAGTGAGTTAATGACTTAGATTCATCACTTTCTAAGGCAATAGCAACACTCATTAAGCTAATTATTAAGCTAAGAGCAAAAAGGCCGAACATCATGGATGTTCGGCCTTTTTCTATAACAAGATCAATTACTTTTGATGTTCGGGGTCATCGTCTAATGCGTGACTCGGTAAGGCATTCCAAACCGCCTTAACTAACGTTGCCAACGGGATAGCAAAGAACACGCCCCAGAATCCCCACAGTCCACCAAACACTAACACGGCAACAATAATGGCCACTGGGTGCAGGTTCACCGCTTCAGAGAAAAGAACAGGAACGAGCACGTTACCATCTAGCGCTTGGATAATACCGTAAGCGAGAAGCAACCAGTAAAACTGAGGTTCTAATCCCCACTGGAACAAACCGACAATCGCGACAGGAACGGTCACAGCCGCCGCACCGATATAAGGAATCAGTACCGAGAAGCCAACCGCGACAGCCAGCAGAGCTGAATAACGTAAATCTAGAATCGCAAAGGTCACGTAGCTGACACCACCGACGATCAAGATCTCAAGGACCTTGCCGCGAATATAGTTCGAGATTTGTTGGTTCATCTCAACCCAAACCTTGGTCGCTAGACGACGGTTTTTAGGCAACACGCCACTCGCCATGCTGATCATCTCTTCTTTATCTTTTAATAAGAAGAAGATCAGCAGCGGCACAAGAATCAAGTAAACCGCAAGCGTAGCCAAGCTCACAAGAGAAGCCAAAGAACCTTTAACAACACTTTCACCAAAGCCTAATGCTTTGTTTTTCGCGTTAGACACAATCGATTCAACGATCTGCAAGTTTGCTAACTCAGGATAGCGCTCAGGAATCGTCGCGATGAACTTCTGTAAGCCGCCATACATACTTGGAATATCATTGATGAGGTTACCCACTTGCTCCCAAATGGTAGGCACTAAACCAAACAGCGCCAGCAACATCAGGCTAAAGAACATCATGATCACCAACATCACCGAAGGCGTTCTTGGAACACCGAGTCTTTGAAGTTGGGTAACAGGCCACTCAAGCAAATAAGCCAACACAATTGCAACCAAGAGTGGCGCAATTAGGTGACCAAAGAAGTAGATCGTAATAAAGCCGAAGAGAATGATGGCAACCAAACTGACAGCATGGGGATCAGAGAAACGTCGTTTATACCAACGATTGACCATTTCAAGCATCTGACTGCAATTCCTTTTTAGTGACGAGGAGATGATGGTAATTAGAGCAAACCTCAGTGATGACGTCATAGGCTTGCTTAGACAAATAAGTAACAATATCTTTCATCGAGCTGTTATCAGAGACATAAATTGACAATGACTGCCCTACTTCTAACTTTACACTGTGACGCTTGGCTAATAATAGCGCCATTGGACAGCGCTCTTGGCGTAAATCTAGAATATTAGGTGTCATTCTTGAGCTCGATGCTTATTATAAGGGTCGTATTGTAATCTGTTTTTGAAAACGCGCCATCATTCATTCATCCTCCTTCATGATAGCGCACGCACTTGGCAAAGGTTAAATCAGATAAAGAACCAATTTCCATTGCACTTGTCTTACTGTCAGAAGAAACGGAGTATTACTGACTAATATGTTTAAACGCGCTCGCTCAATTGCTTGCTTATGCATCGCAGCTACATTAAGCACCCCAACTATGGCGAATACCAATAGTTTGGAGCTACCAGATATCGGTACCGCTGCTGGCGGCACACTCACTATCGACCAAGAGCTTATCTATGGTGATGCCTACATGCGCATCATCAGAAGTAGCCAGCCTATCGTAAACGACCCAGTTCTAAATCTATATATTGATACTCTTGGCCATCGTCTGGTCGCGAACGCAAATGATGTAAAGACACCTTTCCAGTTCTTTATGATCCGTGACCGCAACATCAACGCCTTTGCTTTCTTTGGTGGTTATGTTGCTTTGCACTCAGGTCTATTCCTGCATGCACAATCTGAAAGTGAATTAGCTTCTGTATTAGCGCACGAAATCGCGCACGTAACCCAACGTCACTTAGCGCGTAGTATGGAAGACCAAGCGCGCCGCTCTCCAGCAACCATTGCAGCGCTAGCAGCCTCTGTATTACTGGCAATTGCAGCTCCTGAAGCCGGCATTGCAGCCCTAACGGCAACGACTGCGGGTAATATGCAAAGCCAAATCAACTACACCCGTAGTAATGAAAAAGAAGCCGACCGCTTTGGTATCAACACGCTAGCAAAAGCTGGGTTTGATGTGAATGCGATGCCACGTTTCTTTGGCCGTTTAGCTGATGAATATCGCTATGCGAGCACACCACCGCCAATGCTACTGACTCACCCATTACCAGAAGACCGAATTACCGATTCACGTGCTCGTGCTCGTAGTTACCCGCCACTGAAACTGGCTCCCTCTCTGGACTACCACCTAGCAAGAGCCCGCATTGTTGCGCGCTATGCTGGCATTAATAATGATGCTGCTCTTGATTGGTTTGAGCGTCAGCTAAAGAAAGCCCCTAAAGCTTTGGTTCCGTCATTAGAATATGGCCAAGCACTGGTTTACCTAGACTCTAAAAAATTAGACAAAGCAGAGCCCATCCTGAACAAGCTGATTAACAGCGATCCAACCAACCTGTTTTATCTAGATGCTATTTCGGATCTGCACATCGAGAAGAAGCAGCCTGAGATTGCGATTAAAGAACTTAAATCGGCACTGGTTCGTCAACCAAACAACCCGGTTCTGACCATTAACTACGCCAACGCACTGATTGAAAATGAAGATCTTCAAGAAGCGGTTCGCGTATTGCAGCGTTACACGCACGATAACCCGAATGACACCAATGGCTGGCACTTACTTTCAAAAGTAAATACGAGCCTTGGTAATAGCGACGAAGAACTGGCTGCTCGTGCAGAAATTTTGGCACTGCAAGCCAACTGGAACAAAGCGATTCAGTACTACACGCAAGCAAGCCAAATCGCAGAATTAGGAAGCCTAAAACAAGCACGCTACGACGCTCGAATTGATCAGATAATGATTCAACGAGAGCGCTTCTTGTCGCTACAATAGAGTGTTTACTGGTAACAGCTCGTTACCAGAATAAAAAGAAAGCTCAACGTTACACAAAAAAGAAGTCACCCCTGGTGGCTTCAGCTAAACAACTAAATCAAAAATAATAATGAGGAAGAACCATGTCTGTCGTGATTTATCATAACCCACGCTGCTCAAAGAGCCGTCAAACTCTAGAAGTGCTTCAGGAAAACGGCGTACAGCCAGAGGTCATCAAATACCTGGAGACTCCGTTAACAGTTGAACAGCTGAAAGTACTGTTCACTCAGCTTGGTTTTGACAGTGTTCGCGACATGATGCGCACCAAAGAAGCGGACTACAAAGAAGCAAACCTTGGCGATGCTTCAGTTACTGATGAAGATCTTTTCGCCGCGATGGCAACCAATCCAAAACTGTTTGAGCGCCCAGTCGTTGTCGCGAACAACAAAGCAAAAATTGGTCGTCCACCAGAGCAAGTGCTAGAGATTCTGTAATCCAATATGAGCATTAACATTCTTGTTCTTTATTACAGTCGCCACGGCAACACACAAGCTCTAGCAAGGCAGATTGCACGAGGGGTTGAGTCTATCCCAAACTGTGAAGCCATGTTAAGAACGGTTAACGACGTGTACACGGTAGAAGAGCAGCCTGATTCACGCTATCAACCAACCGATCCTATTGCCTCGTTACAAGAGCTTCGATCTTGTGATGGTTTGGCGCTAGGCAGTCCGGTTTGGTTTGGTAACATGGCCGGGCCAATGAAGCACTTTTGGGATAGCACGACATCAATGTGGATCAATGGTGATCTCATCGATAAGCCAGGTTGTGTATTTACCTCTTCTTCATCATTGCATGGTGGTCAAGAGACAACACAACAAAGCATGATGTTGCCCCTGCTTCATCACGGCATGTTAGTCGTGGGCATCCCCTACTCAGAACCGGCGCTGCACACCACTCAAACTGGTGGTACGCCTTATGGTGCAAGCAGTACTGGAGAGAGCGCTTCACTTAGCAAAGAAGAGATTGAGTTGGCGCAAAACCTAGGTAAACGCCTAGCGCGCATCGCAATAAATCAGAAGGGAATTTCTCAATGATGTATATGCCAGAGAAGGCTATGTCTCCCAAAACCAAGCTATTTCGCTACCTTGCTTTAGCGGGCAACTTGTCGCTTTTATTCTGGGTGGTGGCTTGGCAGATGACGCTTTCACCGCACCCTCATCTCAGTAATGTCACACTGGCGATTGCTTGGGCTATCCCGCTGTTATTGCCATTACCGGGCATTTTAGCAGGAAAACCTTATACGCACGCATGGGCAAATTTCGTCTTGATGCTCTATTTCCTACACGCATTAACTATCTTGTATGTAGACGATGGTGAACGTTTATTAGCGGCTGTAGAACTGCTTCTGACGACTCTAGGTTTCGCGGGCAATATCTTATTTACTCGCTTTAGAGCCAAAGAGTTAGGCATCAAGTTGAAGCGTCTTTCTGAAGTAGAAAAGAGAGAAAAAGCTAAGTTCGAGCAATAATATTGAGCCCATGCTTTTAAACTGACCGCTTACAAACAAAAAGCCCTGCGAGATTGCTCTTGCAGGGCTTTTTTCAAGTTTTCATTTCAATCAGTCATGTCAGCTGACAATTATGAGCGAACCCACTCGTATACCAAGCTTGGCTTAGCATGTACTGGCGCAGTGATGGTTAGATCTTCTGTACTAGAATCCTCTAACGTTGCGTCAGGCGTATTCGTTAGCTCAGCATCCTCAGATACCTCGTTGCCCTTAATCACTTGTACGCCTGAGTCAGTTTCGTCACCAACGACTTCAGCAGCGTCTGTTGAATCATCACCTACAGACATTGTGTTGTCTTGAGTTTCAAATTCAGGGCTCACTTCAGGCTCAATGTAAGATTCTTCAACCTTCGCAACTTGGCGAATACTTGCTACTTCTTGCTCAAACTCTTGTTGAGTCGACAATAAGTGAATTCGGAAAGTGACTTCGTTGTTCTGAATCTTCAGAATATCTAGGCTTGCCACCGAGTTTAGACGCTTAAGTGCGTTCTCTAACTGGAAGAAGTCTTGAGCATTATTCAGGCTAATAAACTGCGTTAAAATCGATTCTGATGACTCACTCGCTACCGTCACAGCACTTTTGCCTGCGTAGTAGTTACTGATTTGGTCAACCAACTTCTTAGAAGTCGTGTCGCTGTTACCCGATAGTGAACCACTTACAGGCGATGTTGGTGCACTCGTCAATTGACTTGGCTTTTGATCGTATAGAGCCCAACGTAGGCCTGAAGATTGAGCCTTTATCACCAACACAGCATCAACAGGATAACGCTGACTCGCTTTACTGATTGGCGTAACAAAGCTACCCCACAAATCAGAAGTCGCAATACCCGTAATATCGTCAAAGTCACCCACAGGCAGCGTTAGAGGCAAGCCACGCTCTTTTGCGTTCGCTTGTAAGCTAGCTGCTAACTGTGAGTTAGAGTGTTCCCATACGATGTTCTTGTCGTAGTTGTCCTCTTCCACAAGCCAAACAAGGATGTTTGAACGCGTGTCAGGCCAGTAAGGTAACTGTGCTTGAGTCAACAGAGAACGGATTTGAGCACCGTTAAAACGCATACGCAATGTTGATTGGTCATTGCTTTCGCCAAAACTCATTTGAGACATGTACTGCGAACTCTTGCGCATCGCCTTTTGAATCGTCTCATTCGAAGCGACATCAGTTTGGCCAGTCGCACGTATCAATACCTGCTCCATACCTGTATTTCTTGCCACTTGTTCTGGCTGTTTGTCTTCAGCGTTAATCGCAACTTCAGCACTAAAAATATCTACTTGAGTTAAGGCATAACTCGGAGAGGCTAATAGTCCCATCAACAACAATGCTTTGTAGCGCATACTGATCCTAATATTCAAATCTTGTGCCTAGATGATAAGCAACTATGGATTGAGGGGCAAGGTCGATAGCGCCCACTGTGTTTAATAACCACAAAATATCACCTGGCCATGATAAATCGCTCACTTATAAACTGAATTTCTAGGGCTTAGATGGATATAAAACATCACTAAGATAAATAAATTTGATCTATTTGGTGTAGCAATCGATTGCCAAGTGATAGAATCCCGCGAATTTTATTTTTCGCTTTTCATATAACGACCATTTTTAAGGACATAACATGAAAAATGCTCTGCAAGGTGCGCAAATGCTGTTTGTAGCATTTGGTGCGCTTGTATTAGTGCCGCTACTGACTGGACTCGATCCCAACGTTGCACTGTTTGGCGCAGGTATCGGTACCCTTTTATTCCAACTTATTACACGCCGTTCAGTGCCAATCTTCTTAGCATCTTCTTTTGCTTTCATCGCGCCTATCATGTTTGGTATTCAAACTTGGGGTGTTGGTGCAACCATGGGCGGCTTGATGGCGGCGGGTGTTGTGTATGTACTAATGGGCGCGTTAATTAAAGTTCGTGGCGTTGGCTTCATCCATAAACTGCTTCCACCAGTCGTTGTTGGCCCTGTGATCATGGTTATCGGTTTAGGTCTTGCACCTGTTGCAGTTAACATGGCGCTAGGTAAGACAGGCGATGGTGCGGTTCAGCTTGTTGATGCAGACGCTGCCCTGTGGATCTCTTCAATTTCACTGTTAGTGACGATTGTCATCAGTGTGTTTTCAAAAGGCTTCCTTAAGCTACTGCCAATCTTCGGTGGTATTGTTGCGGGTTACATCACCAGCTTGGTATACGGCGCGGTAGACTTCACTCCAGTAGCGCAAGCATCTTGGTTAGCACTGCCAAACTTCACAACGCCAGAGTTCAACATCAACGCTATCTTTTTTATGGTATTTGTCGCGATTGCACCTGCCGTTGAACACGTAGGTGATATGCTTGCGATATCTAACGTGACCGGTAAAGACTACCTTAAAAAACCAGGTTTACACCGCACTATTACTGGCGACGGTGTGGCAACAATTGCCGCTTCAATGCTGGGCGCGCCGCCAAACACTACGTACAGTGAAGTAACAGGCGCAGTAATGCTTACCAAAGCATTCAACCCTGTGATCATGACTTGGGCTGCAGTCACAGCCATCGTTCTTGCATTGGTTGGCAAGCTAGGCGCACTACTTCAAACGATTCCGGTTCCTGTAATGGGCGGAATCATGATTCTACTGTTTGGCTCTATCGCAACAGTGGGTCTTAACACGCTAATCAAAAACAATGTTGACCTACACAAATCACGTAACCTTGTGATTGTGGGCATTACTTTAGTCTTTGGTATTGGCGGCATGGCCTTTGGTATCGGTGACTTTAGCCTACAGGGCGTAAGCTTGTGCGGTATCGTTGCGATTCTACTTAACCTAGTACTTCCAGAAGAGCTAGGTGACAACACTGTGGTAGATAAAGCTCAAATCGATTAATGAGTCGGTAAGGCTAGATTCCAAAGAATCACAAACCAACAAGATCAAAAAAGGGAGAGCATTGAATGCTCTCCCTTTTTACTAATACGGCTAATTCAGCGAGTTAAGGAACTGTTTAGAGTCACTTAAGCTGAAACCGAATTACTTAGTACCGAAGATCTTATCACCAGCATCGCCAAGACCAGGAACAATGTAGCCCTTGTCGTTTAGCTTCTCATCGATTGCAGCCGTGTAAAGCTCAACATCTGGGTGCGCTTTTTCTAGAGCAGCGATACCTTCAGGAGCAGCAACAAGCACAAGAATCTTAAAGTGCTTACAACCTTTCTCTTTCATCAGGTCGATAGTCGCGATCATAGAACCACCTGTCGCAAGCATTGGGTCTACCACTAGAGCAATACGCTCATCGATGTTAGATGCAAGCTTGTTGAAGTATGGTACTGGCTCAAGTGTTTCTTCGTCACGGTAGATACCAACAACGCTGATACGTGCACTTGGGATGTGCTCAAGAACGCCGTCCATCATGCCTAGACCAGCACGTAGGATTGGCACTACCGTTACTTTTTTACCTTTAATTTGGTCAACTTCTACTGGACCGTTCCAACCGTTAATCGTCACACGCTCAGTTTCAAAGTCTGATGTCGCTTCGTATGTTAGAAGGCTACCCACTTCTGTCGCTAGCTCACGAAAACGCTTAGTGCTAATCTCACCTTCACGCATCAGGCCAATTTTATGTTTTACTAGCGGGTGTTTCACTTCAACAACTTTCATTTCCAACTCCGGCAATATTTAAACAAACCTGTAGATTATACACGAACTTTGTGGTTATTTCAGAATCTTTATTCTAATAAAAAAAACCGCGCAAACGTTTGCTCTTGGTAATCAAGCCCTGTTAGAATAGCGCCGTTTTCACATCCAACTTAAGTTCGAGGACTATCCCGTGAGTGGTAATACTTCTTCTCTAAGCTACAAAGACGCTGGTGTTGATATCGACGCAGGTAATGCACTAGTAGACCGTATTAAAGGTGCTGTTAAACGCACTCGTCGCCCTGAAGTAATGGGCGGTATTGGTGGCTTTGGCGCCCTATGTGAACTTCCAACGAAATACAAAGAGCCGGTACTTGTTTCAGGTACTGATGGTGTTGGTACTAAACTTCGCCTTGCTTTGGATCTGAAAAAACACGACACCATTGGTATCGACCTAGTGGCAATGTGTGTGAACGACTTAATCGTTCAAGGTGGTGAACCGCTATTCTTCCTAGACTACTACGCAACAGGTAAGCTAGATGTAGATACAGCAGCAGACGTTGTTTCTGGTATTGCTGAAGGCTGTGTTCAAGCTGGCTGTGCACTAATCGGTGGTGAAACTGCTGAAATGCCAGGCATGTACGAAGGCGACGACTACGATGTAGCTGGCTTCTGTGTTGGTGTTGTAGAAAAAGCGGACATCATTGACGGCACTAAAGTAGCAGCAGGCGACGCACTTATCGCTGTTGGCTCAAGTGGTCCACACTCAAACGGTTACTCTTTAATTCGTAAAGTCCTAGAAGTTTCTGGTGCTGATAAGAGTGAAGAACTAGAAGGTCGCACTATCGGTGAGCACCTACTAGAACCAACTAAGATTTACATCAAATCGGCACTTAAGATGATTGCAGAGCATGACATTCATGCTATCTCACACATCACAGGTGGTGGTTTCTGGGAAAACATCCCACGCGTACTTCCTGAAGGTACTAAAGCAGTCATTGATGGCAAGAGCTGGGAATGGCCTGCTATCTTCAACTGGCTACAAGAGAAAGGTAACGTGGAGACATTCGAAATGTACCGCACTTT
The DNA here is from genome assembly GCF_041471405.1 of Vibrio sp. 10N.261.52.C11. Taxonomy (NCBI): domain Bacteria; kingdom Pseudomonadati; phylum Pseudomonadota; class Gammaproteobacteria; order Vibrionales; family Vibrionaceae; genus Vibrio; species Vibrio sp. 10N.261.52.C11. The sequence goes on along the minus strand of NZ_JBFROI010000009.1, from coordinate 126,115 downwards.
CAACTGTGGTGTAGGCCTAGTTGTTGCTCTACCTAAAGATCAAGCAGACGCTGCTGTTGAACTACTGAAAGCTGAAGGCGAAAACGCTTGGGTTATCGGTGAGATCGCAAACGCTGAAGCTGGCGAAGAGCAAGTTGAAATTAAATAAGTGATACGCTCACTTACTTAGTTAATCAATGAGGACCTAATGGTCCTCATTTTGCTATTTAGCCCGCAGAAAACCTTAGTTTATGTAGGTACATTGTAAACAATTCAGTTAATCAATCGTATGACCCACTCTATGAAAAACAATCACTCAAATAAAACCAGTCACTCTCAGAAAAACATCGTTGTGTTAGTTTCAGGAAGCGGAAGTAACTTACAGGCTATTTTAGATGCCTGCGATAGCGATATGATTGATGCATCGGTTAAAGCTGTCTTCTCAAACAAAGCAGAGGCTTTTGGATTAGAACGAGCGAAAACCGCAGGTGTTGACGCTCATTCAGTGAATCCAAAAGACTTTGGTTCACGTGAAGAGTTTGACCATGAATTGATGGTTCAGATCGATGCTTACCAGCCAGATTTAATCGTACTCGCTGGCTACATGCGAATCCTGAGTTCAGAGTTTGTTCGTCACTATGCAGGGAAAATGGTCAACATCCACCCTTCTCTGTTGCCGAAATACCCAGGCCTACACACCCACCAGCGTGCCATTGATGCGCAAGACAAAGAACACGGTACTAGCGTCCACTTTGTTACCGAGGAGCTCGATGGCGGCCCTGTGATCTTGCAAGCTAAGGTGCCGGTATTTGAAGATGATGATGCTGATATGTTGGCAAGCCGAGTGCTGACTCAAGAACACTGCATTTACCCTATGGTCTGCAAGTGGTTCGCGGAAGACCGTTTATCAATGGTCAATGGACAGGCTGTGTTAGACGGTAAAGCATTAGGTAAACACGGTTACGCAGAAGAGTAATTCGTCAAACGACTCTCAGACAACAAATTGCTGAAAAACAAAAAGGCCGCTTACTGACTGGTTAGTGCAGTAAGCGGCCTTCGTTTGTTCGGGTTCAAGCAATACGATCTACAGCATTAGCTTAATGGCTCTGTCGGTGCTTGGCTCGCTACCTTTTTCGGCGCATAAGCAACATCTTCTAACGCTTGATGGTTGTTGCCAATCAGCTCACCAAAATGAAACAGTGCGTATTCGCCCGGCTTCATTCTAAACCACTGTTCATTGTCCGTAAGAGGTTGAGTTGCTACCACCGTCACCACATCATTTGGCGTAGTCTCTTCTTGGAAGTTTATCTCAACATCTTCATCAATCAGGCTCGCATTACCAAAAGGTGCGCGTCTGGTTATCCAGTACAAATGGTTAGTACAGTAAGTCATCACATACTCACCATCACTCAATAACATGTTAAATACGCCTTTCTCGCGTAGCTTGTCACAACACTCAGCCACGAAACGAAACATGCCTTCCATGTCTTGAGGTGGTTCAGGAAAACGTTCTTCTAGTTGTTTCAGTAGCCAACAAAAAGAGAGCTCACTGTCCGTTTCGCCGACAGGTCTAAAACGCCCACTCACCAGATCATCGTAATCTGATAATTGACCATTGTGAGCAAAGGTCCAATATCGCCCCCAAAGCTCACGGGTAAAAGGGTGTGTATTTTCTAGATTAACGCCACCACGGTTGGCTTGACGGATATGACTGACAACAGCTTGGCTTTTAATTGGGTAGTTTTGAACCAACTCAGCGATCTTAGATTCACAGCTCGGATTCGGATCTTTGAAGGTACGAAAACCCTTTCCCTCATAAAAGGTAATACCCCAGCCATCACGATGCGGGCCAGTGTTGCCTCCACGCTGCATAAGACCAGTAAAGCTAAAACAAATATCAGTTGGCACATTCGCGCTCATACCGAGCAATTCACACATGGTTTAATCTACTCCCTATTAAAACCAATGGAGCCAAAAAGCTGGGCTCCAAATGTCTGTAAAACTATTATTCCATCTCTTTTTCGACAAGCTGAATCACAATGTGGATGATCTTAATGTGAATCTCTTGGATGCGATCTGCGTAGCCAAAGTGTGGTACTCGGATTTCGATATCCGCACAACCCGCCATTTTACCGCCATCTTTACCCGTCAATGCAATCGTCTTCATGCCTTTCGCTTGAGCCGCTTCAATCGCTTTTAGAATATTGGCAGAGTTACCTGAAGTCGACAGACCGAACAACACATCACCTTTACGACCCACCGCTTCTACATAGCGAGAAAACACGTGGTCGTAGCCAAAATCATTACTCACACAAGATAAGTGGCTAGGGTCTGAAATCGCAATGCCAGCGTAGCCCGGGCGATTTTCACGGTATCGACCAGTAAGCTCTTCCGCGAAGTGCATGGCATCACAGTGTGAGCCACCGTTACCACAAGAAAGCACTTTGCCTTCTTGTTTGAATGAGTCGGCAATCAGTCTTGCAGCCGCTTCAATTTGAGCGATGTTGTGGTCATCGCTCAAGAACTTGTTAAGAACGTCAGCAGCTTCGTTCAATTCACTTTTGATTAGGTCTTGGTACATAAGGCTTATCTCTTATTTTTTTGGCGCAGTTTAACTTGCGCGAAACGAGAATTGAGGGGTTCCCCCTCTTTATATCCCTGAGTTTACCCACAAACATGAAATAGTGTCGACACTTAAGCCCAAAGATTGCCACCTTTATTAACCAGTCACTGTCGATCCGCCCAAATATTCACCACCAACCTCTCACAATTAGAATTTTAACTCTATTCAGATCGCTTTTTATCCAATTTAGAGTTTTACAAATATTTAATATTTTGTTTACACTTAACTGGTTAGACCTCTTACCTAAAACTTAATAACAATAAGTGATCTCTGAAAAGGAAATCGATCATGAACATATTGCTCTCCCTACTCGGCATGACCGTCATCTTAGGCGTCTGTCTTTACCATAGAGTTAGTCTTGTGCGTGCATTAGTTGTACTAACCTGCGCGATGATAGCACTCACACTGTTTGGCGGCGTGGCTGTTACTGGCTGGCTTTGCTATCTATTAGCCGTTGCGATCTTTGCTGTACCGACCATTCGTCAGACACTGATCAGCCAAAAAGCACTCTCTTTATTTAAGAAAGTTCTGCCAGCGATGTCTCAGACAGAAAAAGAAGCACTAGAAGCTGGCACAGTATGGTGGGAAGCAGAGCTGTTCAAAGGCAAACCTGAATGGAAGAAGCTTCAGAACATTGCTGACCCAAAACTCTCTGAGGCTGAGCAAGCGTTTTTAGATGGTCCAGTAAATACCGTGTGTGAAATGGTCAACGATTACCAAGTGACACATGAGCTTGCTGATTTGCCACCAGAAGTATGGCAATACCTGAAAGACCATAAATTCTTCGCCATGATCATCAAGAAAAAATACGGCGGCTTAGAGTTCTCAGCTTACGCTCAATCTTTGGTTCTACAGAAGTTGACGGGTGTTTCTAGTGTATTGTCATCGACGGTTGGCGTACCTAACTCATTAGGCCCTGGTGAGCTTTTACAACACTACGGTACAGAAGAACAAAGAAACCACTACCTGCCTCGCCTAGCGGAAGGTAAAGAGATCCCTTGTTTCGCACTAACTAGCCCAGAAGCTGGCTCAGACGCTGGCTCTATTCCAGATTACGGTGTGGTTTGTAAAGGCGACTGGCAAGGCGAAGAAGTACTCGGCATGCGCCTAACTTGGAACAAGCGTTACATCACTCTCGCGCCTGTCGCGACGGTATTAGGCTTAGCTTTTAAACTTCGTGACCCGGATGGCCTGCTTGGTGATCAAAAAGATCTTGGTATCACTTGTGCGCTTATCCCAACGGATTTAAAAGGCGTAGAGATTGGCAACCGCCACTTCCCACTAAACGTACCTTTCCAAAATGGCCCGACGCAAGGCGACAATATCTTCGTGCCTATCGATTTCATCATTGGCGGTCAGAAAATGGCCGGTCAAGGCTGGCGTATGCTGGTTGAGTGCCTGTCGGTTGGTCGTGGTATCACACTGCCTTCAAATTCAACTGGTGGCATCAAGTCTGCCGCGCTTGCAACTGGCGCTTACGCTCGTATCCGCCGTCAGTTCAAACAGCCTATTGGCCGCATGGAAGGGGTTGAAGAGCCACTTGCACGCCTTGCAGGTAACGCTTATGTAATGGACGCTGCAAGTAACCTAACCGTTGCGGGCATCGACCTTGGTGAAAAGCCTTCGGTTATCTCTGCAATCGTTAAGTACCACTGTACTCACCGTGGCCAGCGCAGCATCATTGATGCGATGGATATCGTCGGTGGTAAAGGCATTTGTTTAGGCCCATCGAACTTCCTAGCTCGTGGCTACCAAGGCTCGCCTATCGCGATTACGGTTGAAGGCGCAAACATCCTGACTCGTTCAATGATCATCTATGGTCAAGGTGCGATTCGCTGTCACCCTTACGTACTGAACGAAATGGAAGCGGCTTATTCTGAAAGCAGCGATGCGCTTGATAAGTTTGATTCAGCGTTAGCAGGGCACGTTAGCTTTACGATGAGCAACCTAGTCCGCAGCTTGTGGTTTGGTTTAACCGATGGTCGTGGTTCTGATGCGCCAACACCTTCAAATAAAACAGATAAACAGACACAGCGTTACTACCAACAGCTAAACCGCTACAGTGCAAACCTAGCGCTACTGTCTGATATTTCAATGGCAGTTCTAGGCGGATCACTGAAGCGTAGAGAACGTTTATCAGCAAGACTGGGTGATATCTTAAGTCAACTTTACCTCGGTTCAGCAACGTTGAAGCGCTTTGAAAGTGAAGGCAGCCATGCTGAAGATCTACCGTTAGTACATTGGGGGATGCAAGATAGCTTACGTCAGACTGAAGTGGCGATTGATGAATTCTTAGCGAACTTCCCTAACCCTGTGATTGGTCGTCTGCTTCGTGTTGTGCTAATGCCATTTGGTCGTATCCGTCGTGCTCCAAACGACAAGCTCGATAGCAAAGTTGCGCACATTCTACAAACACCAAGCGAAACACGCTCTCGTATAGGTCGCGGCCAATACCTAGAAGCGACGGAATACAACCCAGTAGGTAAGATTGAAAAAGCGCTAGAAGTGATTCTTCAAGCTGAACCTCTGTTCGACAAAGTCTGCAAAGAGACACATCAAAAACGTGCCTTCTTACGACTTGATCTTGTTGCTCAGTTGGGACTTGAGAAAGGTATCTTAACGCAAGACGAAGCAAATCTTCTGATTAGCGCTGAGGAACATAGACTGTACACGATTAACGTGGATGACTTCTCACCAGAGGAGCTTTCAGCAAAATCTCAGTACCCAGACCAATCGATTGATAACGTCGCTTAAGGCCAGAAAAAGAAACAAAAACGGGACTACTATGAGTCCCGTTTTTTTGTTCATGATTTCGTTGCCACAAATTCCAATGCTTTATCTAGCAGCTTATTCTCTCTAGACAATCTAATCATCTAAGCGAGTTACTTGGGCGCCTTGAGCTGCATCTCAGGTAACGCTTTTTTCTTCGCCTTGACCTTACGAACCACAAACCAAATCAATAAGCCCAATAGAATAGCGACCACATTACCCACCGCAATAATGATCATACTGCGCTGTCTGTCATCTTCACGTTTTTGAAGGATCATCAACTCTGTTGCGATACGCTTCTGTTCAGCAAGAGCTTCTTCTTGAAGACGTCGTGACTCTGCTAAGTCGATATCTTCAACAACGCTGTACGACTGCTCGGTAATTGGAAAAATCAGCGGGCGCTGACTTGAAGCATCAGTGGCATAAACCATCCCTGACCAATTATAAATTCCTAAATCGCCATTATAAGGCACCTCTAAAGCGACTTTCATTGCGTCGACTTCAGCTTGCCCCTGCTTGTACATCACATATTCATCAGGAGCCTTGTGCTCAACATGAACCGCTAACGAGCTCGGTGCGATCATCCCCTGTTCACCAGACACCACAATAGTATGAGGTAAACCCTCTTTTCGTGATTGAATGAAGGTGCTAGTGATCGGTGTTGGGTAAACCAAGACTTCTTGCTCTTGCGCTCGCAGGAACACGCCATTACCAGAGGTAATACGCGCTCGGTATTTACCGGGCTCGATATCAATTGGCAAAGAGACAGTGAACACACCATCTCCGGCTTTTTCATCAAGACCACTGCCATCATCGGCAAACTCGCCCATCACAACCGGCACCGGGCGCGCTTCTCTCACCAAAGACTCTTCGTTTTCAACAAACTTAGTAAAGGTAACCTTAAGCTTCACGCGATCGAGAAAATCGCGCAGCACCAGCGGCTTGCCATCAGAAGTCAGTCGAGCGGTAAATTTGATGCGCTCTGTTTGATACAACTTATCTGGGAACTCATTAGCATCCAAAACAAGATGAGACAGCAGCTTGATATTGTTCTTGGGGGAAACTTTACCTATCGCTTGCCAAGGGCCGGGCATCGGATTGTCGATAGAGATAATGTCCATGGACGATTCTTCGTACCAACGGACATTATCAGCATTGCGCCAAGAGTAGTATTTCTTGCCATCAGGGCGAACCAAAACGACAGGTTTAGAGTTATCGGCTCGATAAATCACAAAGGTGACTTGTTCAATACTGGGATCAACTCGAAAACGGTTGTCCAATAAACTCATAACGGATTCTGTTGCTGCATGTAAGCCAAAACTTAACAGCAATAAGCAACCGGTAGCCAATACCCTTAACATACTTTCTCCCTACTGACGCCAGAGGCAGCTTCCGCTTTTCTCGACGAGATCTAAACGACTTTGATGCGCTTCTACTTCATCGGCCGTAGCTCGTAAAACCTTTAGGGATTTTCGACCACTTTCTACTCTTCGTATGCTTTCGGCTTCGCCTTCCTGTTGACCAGCGTTAAATTGCAGCGAAGTTTGACCACCCGTCATCAATAAGTAGACGTCGGCTAGGATCTCCGCATCGAGCAATGCGCCGTGGAGAGTGCGGTGCGAGTTATCGATACCGTAACGGTCACATAAGATATCTAGGTTGTTTCTTTTACCTGGGAATATCTTCTTCGCCATTGCCAAGGTATCGGTAACTTTACAGTAGTCATCCGTTTTACCTATCGCTGGGTTGAGCTTCTCAAACTCATAGTCCATGAAGCCCGTATCGAAGGGCGCGTTATGAGCCACCAGTTCCGCACCTTTGATAAAGTCGAGAAACTCTTTATGAATGTCTTGGTATTCAGGCTTATCAATCAAGAATTCATCGGTAATACCGTGAACGCCAATCGCCTCTTCTTGAATCGCACGATCGGGCTTGATGTAGACGTGGAAATGACGCCCGGTCAGCCTACGGTTGATGATCTCTACTGCACCAATTTCAACGATGCGGTGACCCATATAGTGAGGGCCACCTTCTGTATTCATACCGGTGGTTTCGGTATCGAGTACAACAATGCGCTTATTTTCGTTCGAACTGTTTTTTTCGTTCGTGCTTTGTTCTGGAGTGCTACTGGTATTCATAAGGATAACTGTGTCAGACTATGCCGATAATGTGCTTGAGGTAATAGTATCAAATCATGACGAAACAAGTTGAAATTTTCACTGATGGTTCTTGTTTAGGCAACCCTGGTCCCGGCGGCTATGGCATCGTACTTCGCTACAAAAAAGTCGAGAAGACGCTAGCAGAAGGTTTCACGCTAACAACCAATAACCGTATGGAAATGCTCGCCGCTGTCGTTGCTCTCCAAGCCCTCAAAGAACCTTGCTCTGTGATTCTGACCACAGATAGCCAATACGTGCGTCAAGGCATCACACAGTGGATTCATAACTGGAAAAAGCGTGACTGGAAAACAGCCGACAAGAAACCGGTTAAAAATGCCGATCTGTGGCAAAGGCTCGATAAAGAAACCGCTCGCCATAGCGTTGATTGGCGCTGGGTAAAAGGACACGCGGGACACAGAGAAAACGAAATGTGTGATGATTTAGCGCGAAATGCAGCGGAGAATCCGACTCTAGAAGATACGGGCTATCAACCAAGCTAATCGTCTTTTTAATTAGACGCACATTTCAGAAAGCGATTTATAATTTCTTAAACTAATTGACAATTTCTCAATCGAATTGATAGATGAAAAGCCGACAACTAATCGGCTTTTTCTGTTTTTAGCGGATATGACGCTTTGGCTGAATCCATTGTACGGCGCGTATTGGTTCTAAAACTTGCCCCAACAGGCGAGAAACGTCGCTTAAGGTGCCAATGTGGTTTGATGGGTTTTAGCGGGTAAGTACGCTTACGAGCAACAATAAAGTATTGGCTTCCGGCGAAGGATGCACAACCACCTAAGCTGTTCTCCAACCACGTCCACATCGCTTGATACTTACTCATCGGAAACAGCGCGTAGGTGTCACAATGAATTACTTCATAGTTAAGTACACCTAACCAGTCTTTAATTCGACTTGGCGTGTACATACGCCCACTCCAAGGCAAGCTGTTCTTTCGCCAAGGCATCAAACTGGCAAGCCCAGTGACACTGATTGGGTTGAAGCCCGTGATAATGATATAGCCATCGTCCATCATCACTCGGTCGACTTCTCTCAATAAGCGATGCGGGTCATTGCTATAATCTAGCTGATGACTCAGTACTACAACATCAAAGCTTTTCTCCAAAAAGGGTAAATTATAGCCATCCGCTATCACATTATGTAATGGGTTCTGGATATCTAGGTTTACTTGATGTTGAATGTTGCATGTGCAGCTAGAAATCTCACTACTGAGGCCACCGAGCTTGAGCATATGGTAACCAAATAGCTTTGGGCACCACTCATCGAGTCGAGTTTGAATAGATTCTCTCAACCAGTCCCCATTGTGCAATTGCGCCCAAGTGTAAGGACGTTCAAACTTCTTTCTGCTACGTGCTGGCTTCATCAATAATCTGTCTCACTTATTCTGTCGCACTAATAGTGACTGGAGAACCAATAATGTTACATATCAAAAGCATACCTGCATTTAACGACAATTACATCTGGCTGATTCAAAATAGCGATCGCCGTTGTGCTGTCGTCGACCCTGGTGATGCGGCTCCAGTATTAGAGTACTTGGCACACCATGAGCTAACTTTAGATGCAATCTTGATTACACACCACCACCACGATCACATTGGTGGTGTTCCAGAACTCGTTAGACAATTTCCCGGCGTGGATGTTGTCGGTCCAAGGAATGAACCTATCCCTACCTTAACTCATCCGGTCGATGATGGTGATCAATTAGAACTGTTTGGCGAAGTATTCCTCGTCCTAGGGCTCAGTGGCCATACTGCGGGTCATATTGGTTATGTGGGCGATGCCAAACTGTTTTGTGGTGATGTGTTGTTCTCTGCGGGCTGTGGCCGAATCATGGAAGGCACACCACAACAGATGTTCGATGCACTGAATAAGATCACGGCTCTGCCTCAAGAAACCGAAGTTTATTGTGCACATGAGTACACTGCAGCCAATATCGCTTTCGCATTAGCCGTAGAGCCTGATAACCAACATTTGCAGCAATATCGCGACCAAGTGAACCGACTTCGCGCTCAAAATAAGTCGACCATCCCCACAAATTTGAGACAAGAGAAGTTTGTGAACCCCTTCCTGCGCTATACCGAGCCAAGTGTAGTGAAATCAGTGTCTAATCGCACCGAGCAGACCGATCCTTTATCGGTATTCACCGCTTTACGTGCGTGGAAGAACGAATTTTAACAAATACAGACTTGTCACTCATAGGGGGTGGCAAGTATTATCATCGGCCGTTAATTAAAAAGGCTGTAACATGCGAGTTAAGTACAGCTGGGCTTTGGTATTACTACTTTCTGGTTGCCAATTAACTCAGTCAGAGAATCCAGACCAAGCTTCCGAGCAAACCAACACATCTCCTACTAAAGAAGTTTCTCAAGCGAACGTTTCATCAGAAGCAACAGCCAAAGAAGATCAAAAAGTTGAAGCACCTGTCGTTACTCCACAAACACAAGAAGATGTTTGGAAACGCATTGCGATGCAACTTGAAATGGAAGTGCCAGACCAAAAGAAGGTCGACTACTACCGAACTTGGTATCTCAAGCACCCGAGTCATCTAAAAACAGTATCAAAGCGTGCTGAACCTTTCTTGTATCTGATCACGACTAAGATTGAAGAAAAAGGCTTACCACTAGAATTGGCACTACTACCCGTTGTAGAAAGCTCTTTCGATGCATTTGCCTACTCTCATGGCAGTGCTGCTGGTCTATGGCAATTCATTTCAGGCACTGGCAAAGACTACGGGCTTGAACAGAACTTTTGGTATGACGGCCGCCGCGATGTTGCCGCCTCTACCGACGCCGCATTGGACTTCCTCTCAGATCTTAACCGACGTTTCGATGGCGACTGGAATCATGCGATTGCTGCCTATAACAGTGGTGGTGGTCGAGTAAACAGCGCAATCCGCAAGAACAAGAAGCTTGGCAAGCCAATCGACTTTTTCTCTTTGGACTTACCAAAAGAGACCAGCAGCTATGTACCTAAACTGCTTGCTCTAGCAGATGTCATTGCCAACCAAGAAAAGTATGGCATCGATATTCCGGCGATCCCGAATAAGCCAGTGCTGACTCTGGTTAACCCTGAAGAACAGCTTGATTTAGCCATTGCTGCGAACTACGCAGGCATTCCTGTCAAAGAACTTCAAGGTTACAACCCGGCTTACAACCAATGGGCAACGGCACCAGAGAAACACCAACAACTATTACTTCCTTTAGATTCAGTTGAGAAATTCAACAAAGAAGTCGCTGCCAATAAAGGCAAAGGCATGAAGTTGGTGCGTTACAAGGTTCAATCTGGTGACAGCATTAGCGTACTGGCAAGCAAATATAACACCACCAGCAAAGTGATCCGCTCTGCAAACGGTTTGAGCAACAACAATATTCGTATTGGCCAGCACTTACTTATCCCAACATCCACCAAAGACGACAAGACATACGCCCTAAGCGCCTCAAACCGCCTAGCAAGCACACAGTCGAAGAGTCGTGGTCAATATAAGCTCAGCCATACTGTAAGAAGTGGTGACAGCCTATGGACGATTGCACGCGCAAATAAGGTCTCTCATCAATCACTGGCTAAGTGGAATGGCATGGGACCACGCGACACGCTTAGAGTTGGTCAAGAACTGGTCATTTGGAAGAACGGCTCAGACGGCACCATCATCCGTACGATCTTTTATAACGTAAGATCAGGTGACACAGTCAGCGGTATTGCATCAAAGTTCAAAGTAAAAAGTACAGATGTTGTAAAATGGAACACTTTGCAGAACAAAAAATACCTACAGCCAGGACAAAAACTGAAGCTGTATGTTGATGTAACTAAGGTAAGTGTATGAACCCGTCAAGTAACCCACTCGTCATGCTGTTGGATATATTCCGTTCGCCAACAGCTTGTTTCTTAGCGCTTTATCAACGAAGTGCTTGGGGATGGCAACCCTACGTCGTATTAATGCTCAGCCCATTTTTGTTTTGGGGTGCTTATTTTTCGAATGTAGATTTTGCATGGTTAAGTGCAGAGCTCTCGCAGCAACTGGCTCAAACGAACCCTGACCAATTGGCGTTACTTGACAGCAATACCTTACTCGCAAGTGAAATCATCAGCGACGTATTTGGCCGAACATTAACCATCGTTCTATTGGCATTCTGGTTTAACCTAGCAACCAAGCCAAGCCAACATCAGCACAGCTTTTGGCGATGGTTTGCAGCGGCATCGGTTGTTATATTCCCAGCTGTTTTAGGTGATGTAGCAAGCTACGCAAGCCTGATACTCAAGCATGGACATGTGATGAACTACGCTGCCGACTTGAACAGCTTAAATGGCTTGATCAAGTTACCGCTAACTAATGATTGGTCACAGTTTGCTAGCTCATTACCACTGCTTCTGCCATGGTACATCGTGCTAGGTTATGCTGCGGTATTAACGTGGACTGAGTTTGAACGCGGGCAAGCGCTTGTGATTTCAGGCTTACCATGGGTTGGCTACTACCTAATCTGGGCGCTCTACATTTTAATCTTTTAAGTAGAAGAGATAAGGCTAGCGAAGACTCTCTAGCCTATTGTTCCGTTAGATTTCCCAAGGTAACCACCGTGCGAATGGTTAAGTTCCAATGACTAATAGCTAATCACTATTTAGCCTTAAAGGTCACTCGCATAGGGTTATGATCAGAAGCGTCCGTAATGGGCGCTTTTGCTTTTTCTACCTCTAGCCCTCGATAGAACACATGGTCGAGCACCAGTCCTGTAATGAACTGAGTTCTGTTATCTGGCTCAAAGGCAACTTCCGTCAAACCAACCTTCTCCAACGCATCTTTCAATACAGCAAAGCGAGCTTCACTCCAGCTATTAAAGTCCCCAGCAAAAATAACCGGCCCACGATACTTTTGCAGATTGTCAGTTAAGCTCTTGAGCTGAGCCTCGTAATCTTCCGTACCAAAGGTAAAGTTCACAGCGTGGATATTAATCACAGCCAGCTCTTCGCCATTGTTTAGTTGGTAACGCGACCAAAGCGCCGATTTAGGCAGTTGAAGCCAAGGTTCTTCATGAGTATAAGCACAAGCTTCGATCGGTAAATGGGTTGCTAGGTTGAGTACCCCAGCACTTTGCTCAAAGGCCTCAAACGTATTAACACGTGTGCTTCCCCACTGTCCGCTCATGACCCATTGGCGAAGTCCTTCTGTCATACTAGCTTCTTGCAGCAAGACTAAATCGCTACCTGCCGACAGCTTATTTAACTCACTCTGCCAATTATTTCGGTTTTGCTTGTAGATATTCCACACCGTAATGTCTAAGCCATCAGACACATCAATCGCTTTCGGTGCAGAGTTTTGGTAGCAACTGTAGATGTCGTTACTGGTACTTTGAGAGGAAATGATCAGGTTGGGTTTATTCGGGATCACGAAGATAAAATGAAAACTAACGACAGCAAGCGTTATCAATAACGTGATAACAATGATGGTTTTCTTAAACATACAGCACCCTACCAGAGATGAAAAAGGAGCGATAAACGCTCCTTTTAGGGTAATAGTTTTTTTATACGGCGTCTTCGTCTTCTTCGCCAGTACGAATACGTACCACACGTTCAACTTCAGTAATGAAGATCTTACCGTCACCAATTTTACCTGTTTGAGCCGTCTCAATGATGGTATCAACACATTGGTCAGCCACTTCGTCGGTCACAACGATTTCTAGTTTCACTTTAGGTAAAAAGTCGACCATGTACTCTGCGCCGCGGTATAGCTCAGTATGACCTTTTTGACGTCCAAAGCCTTTAACTTCAGATACTGTCATACCCGTAATACCCACTTCTGCAAGTGCTTCACGTACATCATCAAGTTTGAATGGCTTGATAATGGCTTCAATCTTTTTCATGTTCATCCCTTAAACTGTGCGAATGGCTCATTATCGGTTAGCTATAGTAAACATTCAATGAAAAAAGCCAGAGCTTTAAAGCTCTGGCTCGAAATTTATCATCTTGTTTAATCAGCGCTTTGAGAAGGTTTTACTTAAGGCTTGCGTAGTAAGCGGCTAGATTCGCGATGTCTTCATCACTCAGCATTGAAGCTTGAGCCTGCATTACAGCGGCCAAACCGCCGGTGCGCTGGCCATTCTTATAGGCCTTAATTGATGAAGCGATGTATTGCTCGTTTTGACCTTTAAGGTTTGGATAGCCAGGGATCACTGCGATACCGTCTGCACCATGACATGCCGCACAGATTGCTGCTTTAGCTTGACCCGCAGCAACATCAGCCGCCAGAGCGTTACCACTCAATAGTCCAAATCCAAGAACTAATCCTAGTGTAATTTTCTTCATTGCATATTCCATTAATTATTTTTATTAAAGTGACGGTGAATTGTGACATAAACTTTTTCTACTTGCTCCAAAGCGCTTCACAATCTTGACCTTCGTAGTTTTTATCTACGAATAAGCCTAAAACAGCGATCACTCGATCGCCATCCATTAATATCGGCGTTCTGCGTCTTAACCAACTGGGTACTTGGTACTCTTGAAACAACTTCTTAAGCTTCCTGCTATGACCGCGCCCAACAGGGTGTGCTGACAATCCCTCAGGGTTAAATATCACTCGCAGTGTTCCTCTCGTTGTGTTGAGACTAAAATGTTGCGCATCACAGTGGTTAGATACACCATCACTCGCCGCTGAAGTTAAGTGTAGTTCCCCTAAACCGTCAGGCAAAACTAAGCTCTCTTCCATCGAGATATCACTTTGCCAGTTCGACAAGTCTTTGGTCTCTTTTACGACATAGAGCTGATGATTAAAACGTCTAACCTCAACCTCATTCAACACCAGCTTAGGGTTGGCGTCTGCCTGAGCACATGCCACCTCATCCCATATAAGTTTGAGCTGCTTTTGGCTCGGCATCGGTTGATTACAGCGGCTCAGCCACATTCTTAATAAGCGTGCACGCAGTAAATCAGAGTGCTGAGATAATACCTCAATACTTAAGCTGTGCTTCTCAGTCAAAGCTTGTTGTAAGTGAGATTCTAACAACTCATCCAACAGTAACTCTTGCTCTGCACATAGCTGAGCACTACGACTGACCGATTCTCGAAAACTAGGCCAACGCTCGGTCAGTGTCGGAGTGACTTGATGACGAATAAAATTACGGTCAAAGCGAACGTCTTGATTACTCTCATCTTCTACCCAAGTTAAAGCCATATCGCGCGCCGCCCCTTCAATATCCGTTCTCGTCACCGACAGCAGTGGGCGAACGATATGAGCACCTGAAAATGGCATCACTTTCGCCATTGAAGAGAGCCCTTTCGGACCACTGCCACGCTTAAGAGCTAACAAGAAGGTCTCGACTTGGTCATCGATGTGCTGGCCTGTCACTAACACATCACCTTGTCTAATATGCTTTTTAAGGGCTTGGTATCGCGCGTCTCGAGCCAGCTTTTCAACGCTTTCTCCACGGCTAATATCTAGCGAGACTCGTTCAATGAACAAGGATACCGACAAAGCATCACACCATGTTTTGCACTGCTCTGCCCAATAATCAGCATTGTTGCTTAAGCCGTGGTGAACATGTACCGCACAGCAATCGATGTGATGGGACTTAGCGAATTGGGCAGCCAACTCCAACAACACTCGTGAATCGACACCACCACTGAAAGCGACGATCAACCGACAAGGCTTAAGCGCGCTTTGATCAAGTACAGATGTGAAGGTATCAATTAAGTGTGTCATGAGGCTAATAAACCAAGAGATCGTGTTTTAAGGGATAATGTTTTAATAATAAAAAAGGGTTGGCACTGAGTCCAACCCTTTCATCATTTGTTCGTATAGCTAGCCTTATCGCTAAGGCAAGTTATCAGCAGTAGCCGTAGCTCATTAGACGCTGGTAACGACGCTCAAGCAGCGTTTCGTTATCAAACTGCTCTAGCTCTTCTAGCTGTTTAACTAACATGTCTTTCATGTTTTGAGCGGTTTGTGCAGGGTCGCGGTGCGCGCCACCTAGAGGCTCAGGAATGATTTCGTCGATAAGCTCAAGCTCTTTAAGACGAGGAGCAATCAGGCCCATCGCTTCAGCTGCTTGTGGTGCTTTATCTGAATCGCGCCATAAGATTGAAGCACAACCTTCTGGAGAGATTACTGAGTACGTAGAGTACTGAAGCATGTTCACGTAGTCACCAACACCAATCGCTAGTGCGCCACCAGAACCGCCTTCACCCACAACGTTACAGATAACAGGAACTGAAAGGCCAGCCATCACTTTTAGGTTTTTAGCGATAGCTTCAGATTGACCACGCTCTTCAGCACCAACACCTGGGTATGCGCCCGCTGTGTCGATGAAAGTAATAATAGGCATGTTGAAACGCTCAGCAGTTTCCATTAGACGTAGCGCCTTACGGTAACCTTCTGGCTTTGGCATACCAAAGTTACGGATCACTTTCTCTTTAGTCTCACGACCTTTCTGGTGACCAATAACCATAACAGGACGGCCATTTAGACGAGCCATACCACCCACAATAGCTTTGTCGTCAGCGTAAGCGCGATCGCCCGCCATCTCTTCAAACTCTGTGAATGCATGCTCCAGGTAATCTTTGGTGTAAGGACGTTGAGGGTGACGAGCAAGTTGAGCTACCTGCCATGCACCTAAGTCACTAAAGATTTTCTGTTTAAGCTCTAAGCTTTTTTTCTCTAGTTGTTCGATTTCTTTGTCTAGATCTACCGCTGTGTCACCACCGTGACGCGAAACGTCACGTAGCGCTTCGATTTTTGCTTCAAGTTCAGCGATAGGCTTTTCAAATTCTAGAAAGTTCAGGCTCATCTATGAATCCTTGTTGATTCAGCTCCGCATTCGCGAAGCTAAATTTTAGTTAAATTCGAGTTCTACTTGGCTATTTCCAAGCAGCTGTTTTAATTCGTCTAGTAATGTATCACTTGGCGTCACGCGCCATTCTGTGCCCAATGTTAACCGCGCTCTAGCGTCGGCACGCTGGTAGTATACATTGACTGGGACCGTTCCGGCTCTATAAGGTTCTAAGATTTGACTAAAGCGTTCAAAAAATTGACCGTTAATTTGGGATTGGTCGATAGATATCGACACCCCACGAGCATATTTCTCACGGGCGCTTCCTAAGTCCATGACCTCGCGCGCGGACATTTTAAGCCCGCCATTGAAATCATCAAAGCTGACCTGTCCGGAAACGACCACAATTTTGTCTTTTTCGAGCAATTCTGCGTAGCGATCGAGCGCATCCGAGAACAACATCACTTCCATTCGGCCCGATCGGTCATCAAGTGTCATCAAACCGATTCGCGTACCGCGCTTAGTCGTCATTACTCTCGCAGCAATCACCAAACCGGCAATTGTTAGTGATTGGTCACGACGCGTTGGCGTGGCATCTTTCAAACGACAGCTGGTGTATTTCGCTAACTCTTTGATGTAAGCGTTAACCGGGTGACCCGTTAAATACAAACCAAGCGTTTCACGTTCACCTTCAAGCCAAACCTTCTCAGGCCATTTAGGCACTTGGGTATACTTGTGTTCAACCTCTTCCGGAGCGTCGGTCAACACGCCAAACATATCAGATTGACCAAAAGACTCGGCATGGTGATGTTGACTCGCTGCCTTCACCGCATCTTTCAAAGATGCCATCATCGCCGCTCGGTGAGGACCTAATCTATCTAAGGCTCCGGATAGAATCAACTTTTCGATAACACGTTTATTAACCTTCTTCAGATCAAGACGTGCACAGAAGTCGAATAAGTCTTTAAAGTAACCACCTTTATTTCGCGCTTCAATAATCGCTTCAATAGGGCCTTCACCGACCCCTTTGATCGCACCGATGCCATAAACAATCGCGCCATCTTCATCCACATTAAAGCGGTACAGACCCGAGTTGATATCTGGTGGTAAAAGCTTGAGCTTCATACGGAAACATTCATCAACAAGGCCAATAACCTTCTCGGTGTTATCCATATCTGCCGTCATTACCGCAGCCATAAATTCCGCTGGGTAGTGCGTTTTCAGCCATAGCGTTTGATAAGAAACCAGTGCATATGCTGCGGAGTGAGATTTGTTAAAGCCGTAGCCCGCAAATTTCTCTACCAAGTCAAAGATCTTCATGGCCAGCTCGCCATCAACACCATTGGCTTCAGCACCCTCTTTAAAGGTACCACGCTGCTTTGCCATCTCTTCTGGCTTTTTCTTACCCATCGCACGACGCAACATATCCGCTCCACCAAGCGTATAGCCAGCAAGGATCTGTGCGATTTGCATTACCTGCTCTTGATACAGGATGATGCCGTACGTAGGTTCTAGCGTCTCTTTCAGCGATTCGTGTTGCCACGTTTCATCAGGGTAAGAAACCGCTTCACGGCCGTGTTTACGGTCGATAAAGTTATCTACCATGCCTGATTGCAGAGGACCCGGACGGAACAGGGCTACCAATGCGATAATATCTTCAAAACAGTCGGGCTGTAGACGTTTGATAAGGTCTTTCATACCACGCGATTCCAGCTGGAATACCGCGGTGGTTTCAGAATTTTGTAATAGGTTAAATGACGCTTGGTCATCAAGAGGAATCGACTCGATACGAACCGGTTCTTTCCCCTCTTTCTTCAAACGTGGATTCACTAGGCCTAACGCCCAGTCGATGATGGTCAGGGTACGCAGCCCCAAGAAGTCGAACTTAACCAAGCCAGCCGTTTCAACGTCATTCTTATCGAACTGCGTTACTGGGAAGTTACCTTCTGCGTCGGCATAGATTGGCGCAAAATCGGTGATCGTGGTGGGTGAGATAACAACACCACCTGCGTGCTTACCGGCATTTCGCGTACAACCTTCAAGGATGCGACACTTATCAATCAGCTCACGAACTTCTTCATCGCCATCGTAAAGCTCTGGCAATGCAGGTTCAGCAAGGAATGCTTTCTCTAGCGTCATACCCGGGTCTGGCGGTACAAGCTTTGAAATTCGATCGACGAAACCAAACGGGTGGCCCAATACACGGCCTACATCGCGGATTACCGCTTTTGCCGCCATGGTACCAAAGGTGATGATCTGAGAAACGGCATCACGACCGTACATTTCAGCCACGTGATCAATAACTTGGTCACGCTTATCCATACAGAAGTCGATATCGAAATCGGGCATGGATACACGTTCTGGGTTCAAGAAACGTTCGAAAAGTAGATCGTATTCAAGTGGATCGAGATCGGTGATATCCAAGGCGTAAGCGACTAGAGAGCCGGCACCAGAACCACGGCCAGGACCTACTGGCACATCGTTGTCTTTTGACCACTGGATGAACTCCATTACGATCAAGAAGTAACCTGGGAAACCCATGTTGTTAACAACTTCGAGCTCAATCTTGAGTCGCTCATCGTATTCCGGTCTGCGCTCAGCACGCACTTTTTCATCTGGGAATAGGAACGCTAGACGTCGCTCAAGGCCTTCTTCAGATTTCTTGATCAAGAAGTCTTCAATCGCCAAACCTTCCGTTGGGAAGTTAGGCAGGAAGTACTCGCCCAGACGAACCGTTACATTACAACGCTTAGCAATCTCAACACTGTTCTCAAGTGCTTCAGGAATGTCTGAGAACAGCTCACACATCTCTTCTTCACTACGTAGATATTGCTGCGCGCTGTAGTTCTTAGGGCGACGAGGATCGACCATAGTGAAACCATCATGGATCGCCACGCGGATTTCGTGAGCATCAAACAGGTCTTCAGTTAGAAAAACCACTTCGTTGGTTGCGACAACAGGCAGGTCTTCCTGTTCAGCAAGCTCTAACGCAAAGTGTAAGTATGACTCTTCATCTGGTCGTCCGGTACGAATCAGTTCCAAGTAAAAACGATCGGCGAAGTACGTTTTGTAAAACTCGACGCTGCTTGCAACCAAGTCACGGTTACCTTTCAGCAACGCCTTACCAATCTCACCTTCTTTGGCGCCCGATAGAATGATCAGGCCTTCTGCATTCTCAATTAGCCACTCTTTATCAATAACAGGCTGATGTTGAACATGACCACGAAGGTAAGCTTTTGAGATGAGTAACGTTAGGTTGTTATAACCTTTATTGTTCGTTGCGATAACGGTGAGCTTGGTCAACTCGTCACCGAATTCTGGAGACTGCATCAAGAAGTCAGCACCAATAATAGGTTTAACCCCACACCCATGGGCAGTACCGTAAAACTTCACTAAACCACACAGGTTGGTAAAGTCGGTCAATGCTAGAGCAGGCATACCCATTTCAGCGACTTTTTTAACTAATGGTGGCACCTTGGATAGGCCATCCACCATCGAAAAGTCACTGTGTACGCGTAGGTGAACAAATTTTGGATCTGACATTATTTTTCCTGAGTTCTAGGTTTGAGCCTAGGATTACAACTGTGTGTATTCTATTTTTTTCTAATACAAGTTAGCAACTTTATTCGATGCTAAGCTCTAGTTAACGTAAAGCTCTAATCTATACCAAGAATACGTTTTACTGGCTTAAAGCTCTTGCGGTAATGCTCGGTTACACCATGTTTTTCAATCGCTTCGAAATGCGCTTTGGTCGGGTAACCTTTATGCTTAGCAAAACCAAACTCTGGATGAAGTTTATCAAGATCTTCCATCTCTTGGTCACGAACGACTTTTGCGATAATAGACGCCGCACTGATTTCAGCCACTCGCAAGTCCCCCTTCACAATCGCAAGACCATCCATCGGCAGTTCTGGGACTCGGTTTCCATCTATCAACGCCATATCAGGTTGAACGCTCAACCCCGCGATAGCTCGCTGCATAGCAACCATCGTCGCTTGCAGAATATTCAACTCATCAATTTCTTGTGGAGAACAACGACCGACAGACCACGCCAAAGCTTTCTCTTTGATTTCAGGAAGTAACGCAAGACGCTTTTTCTCAGACAATTTCTTTGAGTCGTTCAAGCCTTCGATTGGGTTGTTTGGATCAAGGATAACCGCAGCGGTCACCACGTCGCCAACCAAAGGGCCACGCCCTACTTCATCCACGCCAGCAAACAGCTGGTAACCTTGCGGGTATTCAAATGGAGGAAGCTCTTTTTTTTCTTTTACTGCCATAACTAATCTCTTAATGTTCTGTAAATAAGCGCTTTATGCTTCAACAAAAGGTCGGTCAATCAATTTCAATACTGCGTTAGCGGCTTGTTTGTCTGCGTCTTTGCGGATCCAGTGATGCATCTCGGTAAAGCGTTTGATCAAGGCACTGTTATCGGCTGATAGCATTTTATCGACAGACGGGAACAAAAAGTCTGGGTGGCACTCTTCAAGAATATGCTCTTTCACGATCTCTTCACCAGCCAAAATATTCGGCAGTGACACAAACTCAGTGATCGCCAACTTCTTAACAATGTAACCCGTCAGCTTATTTACTTTGTAACCAACCACCATAGGGCGTTTAAGCAACATACATTCAAGAGCCACGGTACCTGAAGCCAAGAGCACAGAATCAGCGGCGGTAATCACGTTGGTTGCCGTATCTTCGACTAACGTGAATTCAAGCTCAGGTGCGGTCGATTGCCAGATTTCAGTAAACTGCTTTTTACGCTGCTCGTTAACGAGCGCAACAACAAAATTGATATCCGGATACTTCTGCTTGATACGTTGGCAAGTTTCGATAAATGGCTGAGCAATCAAACCCATCTCACCACCACGACTACCCGGTAATACGGCTAACCACTGCTTGTCTTGATCAAGACCTAACAGCTCTCGAGCATCTTGTTTACTAGGCTCTAAAGGAATCGCGTCTGCCAACGTGTGACCAACAAACTCACAGGCAACGTTATATTTATCGTAGAACGCTTTTTCGAACGGCAAGAAAGCCAAGACTAAGTCGGTTGCTTTGTCGATTTTAAAGATACGCTTTGGACGCCAAGCCCACACTGAAGGGCTCACGTAATGCACCGTTTTGATACCAGCGTTCTTAAGGTCTAACTCAAGCCTTAGGTTGAAATCGGGCGCGTCGATACCGACAAAGACATCGGGTGGATTTTGAGTGAAATACTTAACCAGCTCTGCTTTTACTTTTAACAAGCGAGGTAAACGGCCAAGCACTTCAACTAAGCCCATAACGGCCAGCTCTTCCATCTCGAAAAGAGACTCACAACCTAGGGCTTTCATTTTCGGCCCGCCAATGCCAACGAACTCTGCATTCGGGTATTGTGATTTGATCGCTTTGATAAAGCCTTCACCAAGCGTATCGCCAGACAGTTCGCCGACAACAATGCCTACGCGCAATGGTTCATTCGAAACGAAGTCCGAGCTATTGGTTGCTGCTTCTTGCTGTGCCATAGTTTTTCAATTCCCTTGTTGCCTAAAACAAAAAAGACCGCCTAACGAGTAGCGATCTTTTTGTTATACCATTCTGATGAAGTAGTTATTGCCATACTCACATTGATTGGTACATAACCATATCGAGTATTAACGAATAATACCGCGCTCAGAGTTCTCTAGCATTTCAAGCATAGGCGCTACCGAAGTAAACTCTTTTGCCATTTCAACTAAAGCCGCTTTCGCTTCTTCAAGTGTTTTACCTGAACGGTATAGCTCTTTGTACGCCTTCTGTAGTGCACGAATTTCAGGTTTTTCAAATCCGTTACGCTTCAAACCTACTAGATTAAGACCGAATGGAGCCGCGTGGTTACCCTGTGCAAGCACGTACGGCAGTACATCTTGAACAACTGCAGAACAACCACCAATGTATGCGTAAGCACCAATTGAGCAGAATGGGTGAATCGCAGAAAGTGCCATAACACCAGCGTAGTCGCCAACCGTTACATGACCGCCAAGAATAGCGTTGTTACCAATGTGAGTGTGGTTACCAACAATAACATCGTGCGCTACGTGAGCATTAACACAAAGTAAGTTGTCATCACCAATCACTGTGGTTGCTTTGTCTTGAACCGTACCACGATGGATTTGAACCGCTTCACGAATTACGTTGCGATCACCGATTACAACTGTTGTGTCTTCGCCGCCGTATTTCTTATCTTGGTTTTCTTCACCGATAACAGCGTGTGGGAAGATACGATTTTCTTTACCAATGGTTGTGTGACCTTTGATCACAACGTGCGACATCACTTCAGTGTCGTCACCAATTGTCACATTACCAGCAATGTAAGTGAAAGGCCCAACCGTCACGTTAGCACCGATAGTTACATCACCTTCGATTACTGCTGCCGGGTGAATTTTCGCTGTTTCATGAATCATATTAAAACTCTCTACGAGCACATTTAAGTTCAGCTGAACATACAACTACGCCGTCAACCTTAGCAACACCATTAAACGATGCGATGCCACGACGTTCTTTTAAGAATTCAACTTCGATAACCAGTTGGTCACCTGGTACTACTGGCTTACGGAATTTAGCTTTATCTACGCTAGCAAAGTAGTACAACTCGTTGCCAGAAGGCGCACCGAAAGATTTGAATGCTAGAAGGCCTGTTGCTTGTGCCATTGCTTCTAAGATCAACACGCCTGGGAATACAGGAAGCTGAGGGAAGTGGCCTGTGAACTGAGGTTCGTTAACAGAAACATTCTTAATTGCGGTCAGTGTTTTTTCTTTTTCAAAGCTAGTCACACGATCAACCATTAAGAATGGGTAGCGATGAGGTAGTAGTTCCTGAATTTCAGTAATGTTCATCGTTGTCTGTTCAGTAGTCAAAGTCGTATTCCTATGTATATTCTTTATTTAATTAGAAGGATTATAAACGAAAAAGACTCGCTGTACGCGAGCCTTTTATTAGAAATGCTGGAATTATGATTCCGCGCTCTTCTCAATAAGTTTTTCAACGGTTTTCAAACGCTTGTTCATTTCATCAATACGATGAACTCGTGTCGCTGTTTTACGCCAGTCTTTATTTGGCTGTAAAGGAATACCCGAAGAGTACATGCCTTTCTCAGTGATGCTGCGCATTACCATCCCCATACCGGTGATTGTAACGCCGTCAACGATTTCAATGTGACCATTAATCACACAACCACCACCAATAATACAGTACTTACCTATCGTCGTGCTGCCTGCAATGATAGTACCACCAGCAAGAGCTGAACCATATCCGATGTGAACATTGTGAGCAATCTGGAGTTGGTTATCTAGGATAACGTTGTCTTCGATGATTGTGTCATCTAATGCGCCGCGGTCGATGGTAGTACACGCGCCAATTTCTACGCGGTTACCAATGCGAACAGAGCCGACTTGCGGGATCTTAACCCATTCGCCTTTCTCGTTCGCATAACCAAAGCCATCAGAGCCAATAACAGTACTTGATTGGATCAGACATGCTTCACCAATCACAACTTCATGGTAAACACTTACGTTAGCCCACAGCTTAGTGCCTGCGCCAATTTTTGCATTTTTACCAATAAAGCAACCAGCACCGATGATCACATCATCACTAAGTACTACACCAGACTCAATCACAGCGTTCGCACCAATAGACACATTTTGTCCAATAGTTGCATCGCTAGAGATTGAAGCAGAATCAGCAATAGCCGCTGCGGGTGCAGGAGTAGTATCAAGCGCTTGAGCAACCTTAGCAAAAGCAACGTAAGGGTCACTAACCACAATAACGTTGGTCTTACACAATTCGCGCTCACTCTCTTTAACCATAATAGCGGACGCTTTACAGTCACCTAGGTGCTTGCTGTACTTCACGTTAGAAAGGAACGTAATGTTACCTTCTTGCGCTTTATCCATAGGAGCGACTGCTGAGACGGTAATCGTACCGTCTCCGTGTAGCTCTCCCCCAGTAATCGTTGCCAATTCGGCTAAAGTCAGGTTCTTCATAAAACTTATTTCAGTGATTTAATTACTTGCTCAGAGATGTTGTATTCAGGCTTACCGTATTGTAGAGCTTGAATATCAACGATCATGTCGTAGCCTTCTTTCTCTGCAACTTTAGTTACAGCATCTTGAATCACTTTGAACAGCTTCTGCTTCTCTTGTGCTTCACGACGTTGACTTGCTTTTTCTAATGCTTGAGCTTTGATTTTGTACTTGCTGTCTAGTTGGCCAACTTCGATACGAAGCTTCTCAACTTCTTCAGGACCTAGTAGCTCGCCATCACGCTTAAGCTTTTCAATCTTGGTTTTCGCTTCAGCTTGAATGCTCTGTAGCTCAGCCGCTTTATCTTTGAACTCTTCCTGCATTTTTTGAAGAACAACTTCACGCTGAGGTAGAGCCTGGAATACTTGTGCAGTGTTTACATAACCCACTTTTTGCGCAGCTTCAGCAGCTGTTGCAAAGAAAGAAGAGCTAAGAACTACAAGGCCTAAACCTGCTGCTTTAATCATATTTTTCAAAATATTGTCCTTTAAATATTAGAAAGTTCTACCAATGGTAAATGTGAAGAACTCTTCATCATCACCTTCGTAAACTTTAATTGGTTTCGCTAGAGAGAAAACCAGTGGGCCCATTGGTGACATCCATTGAAGAGCGGCACCATAAGATGAACGGTAATTTGTTGGGTCAGAGTAATCGTAGTAGTACTGGCTGCCACTATTTGGTGCGCCGCGGTCTACGAACTCTGTGTCCCATACACTTGCCATGTCGAAGAAAACACTGGTTCGAATCTGGCTGCGCGCTTCATCAGAAGCAAACGGCGTTGGTACAATTAACTCTAAGCTTGCTAAGGCAACCGCGTTACCACCCACTGAATCATCAGTAGCGGTATCATAGGTTGGGTTGTTACCTGTGCTGCTTCCGTAAACGGCTTTCGGGCCAGCTGAGTTAGAACCAAAGCCACGTAGGGTTGTAAAACCACCTGCGTAGTAGTTCTCGTAGAATGGGAACAAGTTATCGTTACCATCTGTTTGACCATAACCATTACCATAGCCTAATCGGCCACGCATCAATAGTGTGAACTCATGCTTTTGGGTCAGCGGGATGTAATGTTTTACATCGTACTGCATTTTGAAGTACTGAGCATCAGAGCCTGGTACCGTCATTTTAGCGAAAGCACGTTGGTGGTTACCCTCAGTTGGGAAGAAACCACGGTTCAAATTGTTACGCGTCCATGAAATATTGATATCGAAGTCATCGGTTAAGATGTGCTCGTCACCGTATTGGTCGATACTTCTCGCGAACTGTTCAACTTGGATATAAGTCGGTACGTTACCGATCTTGTTGTGCGTATAGCCCACACCAAACTCGATACGGTTCAGCTCATCCATAGGGAAACCCCATGTTAGGCTGGTACCGTAACTTTGGTTGGTATAGTCGACGATGCCCGCTTCAGAGGCTTCAAATTCGTTGTAGAAGATCTTACCGCCTAAGCTCACACCATCAAGGTTCCAGTATGGGTCACGGTAGTCTAAGCTCACGTTCTTTTGGTAATCATTCATCATGGCACTTACGCCAACACGGTTACCTGAACCTGCAAAGTTATCTTGTTGCAAACCAACTTGGAAACTAACACCTGATTCAGTACCGTAGCCGACACCAAAGTTGATACTGCCTGAGTTCGCTTCCTTAACGTTGTAAACCAAATCAACTTGGTCTTCACTGCCAGGAACACGCACTGTTTGTACATCAACCGTTTCAAAGAAACCTAAACGGTTAAGACGGCTCTTACCGGTATCAATGGACTTAGAGTTAAGCCAGCTGCCTTCCATTTGACGCATTTCACGACGCAGTACTTCGTCTTTCGTTGAGTTGTTACCCGTGAATCGAATATCACGAACATAGATACGGCTGCCCGCTTCTACATTGATAACCAACGACACTTCTTTGGTCTCATCGTCAAATTCAGGAATCGTGCGAACTTGTGGGTACGCGTAGCCAGATTCACCAAGAATTCGTTTTACGTTCTCTTCCAAAGACGTTACCGAAGAACCGTTGTACGTATCGCCGTCTTCGAATGGCACTAACGCTTCGAAGTCAGCCTCACGACCGATTAATTCACCACGGAAAGAGACATCTTTAACGGTGTAGGCTTCGCCTTCATCGAGGCCAAGCGTGATGTAAACACCTTTTTTGTCTGGAGAGATCGCCACCTGCGTAGAGTCAACCTTAAACTTAAGGTAACCACGGTCAAGGTAGTAAGATTTCAGCGCTTCGATATCACCGGCTAATACTTGCTTTTGGTATTTTTCATCCGCAAGGAAATTCCACCATGCAACATCAACATTCAGATTGAAACGACTAAGCAGTTCAGAGTCAGAGAAGACTTCATTACCGATAAAGTTGATTTGCTGAATCTTAGCGGATACGCCCTCAGTAAACACAAACTTAAGGTCAGAACGGTTACGTGGCAGAGGTGTCACAACCGCTTTTACTGTCGCGTTGTACTTACCAACACTGTAGTAAAAATCTTCAAGGCCTTTTTCAATGTTACTCAGCGTAGTACGGTCAAGGGCTTCACCTTCACGAACACCAGACGCATCTAGGTTCTGCTGAAGCTGTTCTTCTTTAATCGCTTTATTACCAGAGAATGAGATGCTTGCGATGGTCGGTCGTTCTTGAACTTGAACAATCAATACACCTTCATCACGAAGTACTTTAACGTCCTCAAAGTTGCCCGAAGCATACAATGCACGAATGATCTCAGACACATCGCTTTCATCTACTTCATCGCCAATACGTACTGGCATTTTCAGTAGAGCTGCACCAAGTGCAACACGCTGTAAACCTTCGATCTTGATATCTTGAACTACAAAGTTTTGTGCTCCGTTCGCAGCCACACTAGTGGCCAATAGACTTGCGAACAGAATTTGCTTAATCGCCATACTTATTCTAATTATTCCTTGCTACTACCAATGCCTGTGAGAAACCATTCACAGACGAGTAAAATCGTTAAATATTGCCAGAGCCATCAATGAGAAGAGGATTGCCCCTCCCACTCTGTATCCCATTTCCTGAACTTTCTCAGGTACCGGTTTACGAGTAACGGCCTCAATAGCGAAAAACAGCAAATGTCCGCCATCAAGCATAGGCAGCGGAACCAAATTAATAATCCCTAAGTTAACACTAATCAGAGCCAAAAAGCCCAAGAAGTAAACCAGACCATAATCGGCGGTTGTACCTGCACCTTTAGCGATTGAAATAGGGCCACTCAAGTTGTTTAAGCCAACATCACCAACGATGAGCTTCTTAAGCATTGTCAGTGTCAATCCAATGATTTGACCTGTTTTATCAAATGCTTTTCCTACAGACTCAATTACACCAAATTGTAACTCAAAGCGATAATCTTCTGGCCATTCTGCGACTTCCGGAGCAATACCTGCATAGCCGATTGTCGAACCATCAGAAAGCTCGCGGCTTTTTGGTGTCATAACCAATGACTGCTCGGCACCATTTCGCAATACGACCAAGTCCAATGATGTCATTGGATTAGCACGAATTAACTCAACAACCGACTGCCACTGTTCAATAGGTTGCCCGTTAATCTCAACAATTTTATCGCCAGCTTCAAGACCTGCATCGTATGCAGCGCCATCATCAATGATTTGAGCCAGTACGGTCGATATCTCTGGAGAATACGGTCTAAAGCCCAGCGTTGTCATTGCAGATTCAGTTTCTGGGTTGAACGACCAGTCTGAAATATCCAATGTCATTTGTTGCTCAAAGCCGATGTCGTCTTGAGAAGCAACCGTCACTGTCATGGATTGATCACCAATGTGCGATATCAACCCCATATTGACTGATTCCCAATCTGCGGTTTTGATTCCTGAAATAGATTTAAGTTCCATTCCAGTTTCAATTCCGGCTTGTGCAGCAATAGATTGTGGAGTGACTTCACCAATCACGGGCTTAACCGCGGGTACGCCAATCAAAAATACTAACCAATACGCGAACACCGCAAAGATAAAGTTGAATGCAGGGCCTGCACCGACTATCGCCGTTCGTTTCCAAAGCGGCTTCTTGTCGAAAGCGTATTGCTGTTGATCTTCAGAAAGATCGTCAACACGACCATCGAGCATCTTAACGTAGCCGCCCAGTGGAA
Source organism: Vibrio sp. 10N.261.52.C11 (assembly GCF_041471405.1). Lineage (NCBI taxonomy): Bacteria > Pseudomonadati > Pseudomonadota > Gammaproteobacteria > Vibrionales > Vibrionaceae > Vibrio > Vibrio sp. 10N.261.52.C11. The sequence goes on along the minus strand of NZ_JBFROI010000009.1, from coordinate 97,654 downwards.
TCACTGACAAGCTGTATTCAGTACCATCACGGCCCACTTTACTCCAGATTGATTTACCAAAACCAATCGAGAATTTTTCAACTTTCACACCACAACGACGAGCGACCCAGAAGTGTCCAAACTCATGAACAGCAACCAGAATGCCAAGCGCTACGATAAAAGATGCGAAGTTCCACAGAATTCCACTCATGCTAGCTGCTCTTTAATAAATTGAATGGCTATTTGACGAGACATATTATCGAGCTCGAGAAGGCTTTCCAAGCTATCTAAACCCTCAGAGTTATGTTGTTCACATACTTTGCTCATAACGTGTTCGTTAATGACAGCAATATCGGTAAACTTCACCTGATTGTTCAAGAAAGCATCGACCGCGATCTCGTTTGCTGCATTAATGGCTGTTGTCGCATGCTGACCTAAGTAGCACGCTTCAATCGCTAACCTCAAACACGGGTAACGACTGAAATCTGGTTCTAAGAAGGTAAGCTCACCCACTTTAGTAAAGTCTAAAGGCTTAACGCCAGCCTCTGTACGCTCAGGGTAAGACATCGTCAAAGCGATTGGCGTTGCCATATCTGGTTCGCCCATTTGAGCAAGCACAGAGCCATCCTTGTACTGAACCATCGAGTGAATCACAGACTGCGGGTGAATGATGACCTTTAACTGCTCCTGAGAAGCATTAAATAGCCATTTCGCTTCAATGTACTCTAGCCCTTTATTCATCATAGTCGCAGAATCGACAGAGATCTTAGGCCCCATAGACCAGTTAGGGTGTGCAATTGCGCGTTCAGGAGTCACTGATTCGAGTTCAGCCACATCGGTATAACGGAAAGGACCACCAGAACCAGTCAGAAGAATATGGTTAATGCCGTTTTCTTCAAGGTTACAGCGGCCTAGGTTAGTTTGTACGTTCTGCGGAAGGCATTGGAAAATAGCATTATGCTCGCTATCGACAGGAAGCAGCTCTGCACCGTATTTTTCCACGGCGTCGATAAACAACTGCCCAGACATCACCAAAGCTTCTTTGTTTGCAAGCAAGATACGCTTGCCCGCTTTAACCGCAGACATAGTAGGAAGTAAACCAGCGGCACCAACAATCGCGGCCATTACCGTGTCCACTTCCTCTAGAGAAGCAACCTGACACATGCCTTCAGTGCCTGAAAGTACTTTTACGTTAGGGTAACTCACGGACAACACTTCAGTCAGTTGAGACGCTGCATCAGAGCAAGCCATAGCAACATAGCTTGGTTGCCACTTTTCAACTAACGCCAGCATCTTTTCAACATTCGAGCCTGCAGCCAGTGCAACCACTGAATAGAGATCTGGGTTTTGCTCAACGACTTTTAGTGTACTTGCACCAATTGAGCCGGTAGCGCCAAGGATAGTTAGATTTCGCATCACATATGACCGTAGAAATGTAATAAAGGGCAGAATCACTGCCCTTTTTTATTAGAATGCTAAATAAAGCAGAGCAAAGACAGGGAATGCAGCCGTTAAGCTATCTATTCTATCTAGTATACCACCATGACCAGGAATCAGATTACTGCTGTCTTTCACCCCAGAAACACGCTTAAACATGCTTTCAACAAGGTCACCTAGAACAGAAATAACAACGGTCACAAGGGTAATAACAATCATGTGAAGTGGGCTTGTGAATTGGATGTCAAACAAGTCAGCAAAGATCCAAGCCACGATCACCGCAGTAATAATGCCACCGATAAGACCTTCAATCGTCTTATTAGGGCTTACCGCTGGTGCCATTTTACGCTTACCAAAACTCTTTCCTGAAAAGTATGCGCCGCTATCTGCAGCCCAAACAAGCAAGCAAACAAACATCACCAGTTTAGCACCGTGGTAAGGATCAGCATCGATACCGTTAGCACGCAGGATAACCACACTCCAGAAGAATGGCAGCAGAGTCAGCACACCAAAGGCGTGACGAAGAAGAGAAGAGTCTTTCCATGCAGGCATAGACTTAGGATAAGTCACCGCCATGCCACTCGCGATTACCCACCAAATCGAGCCAATCGTTAGAATGGCGTAGTGAGCAGTAGACAAGTTATTAAGGCTAAATGCATCAAAAGGGATAAAAGAAAAACTTGCAGCACTAACCACAACCGTTGGAATCAACGCTAAATAACGCGATTTGCTTTCCACAAACTGAGTCCACTCCCAAAAACCCAATAGCGAGATTACCGCTAGTGAAAGAATAAATGTAGGAAGTGATAACTCGAAAATACCTAGAATAACTAGGGGAGCCAAAATCAACGCCGTAATAATTCGTTGTTTCAAACCAAAAAATCCTTATTAACTGTCCATCAAAGCTTTAATTTGCTCACCGGTGCATCCAAAACGACGCTCACGGTTAACAAACCAAGTCACAGCTTCTACTAAGCTGTCTTCATTAAAGTCTGGCCAGAATTGTTCAGTGAAATACATTTCGGCGTAAGCCAACTGCCAAAGCATAAAATTACTAATGCGGCATTCGCCACTGGTACGGATAAGTAGATCAACCTCAGGAATATCTGCCATCGTCAGGTGCTGTGTAATCATAGCTTCATCAATGTCATCTACATTAATATCGCCAGACTTTACCTGTTGAGCAATAGAGGTCATTGCTTGCTGAATATCCCACTTACCGCCGTAGTTAGCTGCAATATTAATAACCATACCAGTATTAGTGCTAGTCAAAGCTTCCGCTTCTTCTATCTTCTTTTGTAGTCGATCATTGAAACGACTTTTATCACCAATAACACGAAGTTGTAGATTATTTTTATGAAGCTTTTTAACTTCACTCGACAGCACTGAAATAAACAGTTCCATCAAGATACCGACTTCTTCTTCAGGACGACGCCAGTTCTCGCTACTAAACGCAAAAAGAGTAACGGCTTTAATGCCAAGTCTGGCTGCAGAAGAGATAGTTTTACGAACGGCTTGAACACCGTTTTTATGGCCAAAGACGCGAGGCTTGCCCTTAGCTTTTGCCCAGCGACCATTACCATCCATAATGATAGCAATGTGTTTAGGAAGAGAGTCTGTGAACGCTTGAGAATTATGCATAAAAGAGTGAATCAAATTCTAATAGTCGAACAGAGTAGCATAAAAAAACGCTGCACCGTGAGTACAGCGTTTTTCCGGAAAGAAAAGAATATGGAAAATTAAACTTCCATCAACTCTTTTTCTTTAACAGCTAGAACTTCGTCTACGTTCTTAACCGCAGCGTCAGTTAGCTTTTGAATTTCGTCTTGTGCTTTACGATCTTCATCTTCAGAGATTTCTTTATCTTTAAGAAGTGCTTTTAGATCGCCATTCGCGTCACGACGGATGTTACGGATAGCAACACGGCCACCTTCAGCTTCGCCACGAACGATTTTAACTAGGTCTTTACGACGCTCTTCCGTTAGCGGTGGAAGTGGAACACGGATAACTGTACCCGCAGACATAGGGTTTAGGCCTAGGTCAGATGTCAGGATTGCTTTTTCAACTAGAGGAGTCAGTGTTTTATCAAACACTGTAATAGCTAGTGTACGTGCATCTTCAGCGATAACGTTAGCTACTTGAGTCAAAGGCGTTGGAGCACCGTAGTACTCAACAGTAAGACCAGAAAGTAGGCTCGGGTGCGCACGGCCTGTACGAATCTTTTGCAGGCTGTTTTTTAGTGCATCAACACTTTTTACCATGCGCTCTTGAGCGTCTTTTTTGATTTCGTTAATCACAATTTCACCTTGATTATGTTCTTTCTTCAAGAAAGCTTTTTATTTGGAGTGATAAGGATAAGCTTACCAAGGTACAACACCTCAGTAAGCCCGAAAAATTAGTCAGCGTCGCTGATTAATGTACCTTCAGTTTCACCCATAACCACGCGACGTAGTGCGCCTGGTTTATTCATGTTAAATACACGGATTGGCATTTTGTGATCACGTGCTAGCGTAAATGCAGCCAAGTCCATTACTTTAAGTTCTTTATCAAGAACCGTGTTGTAAGACAACGTATCATACAACTCTGCGTCTGGGTTTGCTACAGGGTCAGAAGTAAATACACCATCTACTTTTGTCGCTTTTAGAACTACGTCAGCTTCGATTTCGATACCACGTAGACATGCAGCAGAATCCGTAGTGAAGAATGGGTTACCCGTACCAGCAGAGAAGATCACAACGCGACCTTGACGTAGTTGGCTGATTGCATCTGCCCAGTTGTAGTCGTCACACACACCTTTAAGAGGGATTGCAGACATTACACGTGCGTTTACGTAAGCACGGTGAAGAGCGTCACGCATTGCAAGGCCGTTCATTACCGTTGCAAGCATACCCATGTGGTCACCAACAACGCGGTTCATGCCAGCTTCAGCAAGACCAGCACCACGGAACAAGTTACCGCCACCGATAACAACACCAACTTGAACGCCTAGTTCAACCAATTCTTTTACTTCTTGAGCCATACGATCAAGGATCGTTGGGTCAATACCAAAACCTTCTTCGCCTTGTAGCGCTTCACCGCTAAGTTTTAACAGAATACGTTGATACACTGGTTTAGGGTTCGTAGTCATGGAGTTTACCTTCCAAAGAGTTGATGATTAACAGTCATGGATAAAAACTGAAGAGCTCAGTTTGCATTCATAACAGCTAAAAGTCGGAAATAATTCATTATTCATAAAAAGACCGCAGCATTTGCCACGGTCTTTTTCAAACAATACGCTAAGGATTAACCTTTTTGTACCGCAGCAACTTCGTCAGCGAAGCTCATTTCAGCCGCTTTCTCGATGCCTTCACCAACTTCTAGACGTACGAAGTCAGATACTGAAGCGCCTTTCTCTTTCAGGATAGCGCCAACAGTTTGCTTAGGCTCCATGATGAAAGCTTGACCAGTTAGAGAGATTTCGCCCGTGAATTTCTTCATACGGCCAACAACCATTTTCTCTGCGATTTCAGCTGGTTTGCCTTCGTTCATAGCGATTTCAACTTGAACTGCTTTTTCTTTAGCAACTACGTCTGCTGGTACGTCTTCTGGGTTTAGGAACTCAGGACGTGATGCAGCAACGTGCATTGCAACGTGCTTAAGCGTTTCAGCTTCGCCTTCACCAGCAACAACAACACCGATTTTCTCGCCGTGACGGTAAGAAGCTAGTGCAACACCTTCAACGAATTGTACGCGACGGATGTTGATGTTTTCACCGATCTTAGTTACTAGTGCAATACGCGCTTCTTCAAATTTAGCTTGAAGAGCAGCGATTTCTAGACGTTCTGCTAGAGCAACTTCAGCAACTTCGTTAGCGAATGCAAGGAAACCTGCATCTTTAGCTACGAAATCAGTTTGGCAGTTAACTTCAAGAAGAGCAGCTGCGCCGTTTGCTTCTTTGATGATGATTGCGCCTTCAGCAGCAACGTTACCAGCTTTTTTAGCTGCTTTCGCTGCGCCAGATTTACGCATGTTTTCAATTGCTAGCTCGATGTCGCCTTCAGCAGCAACAAGTGCTTTTTTACATTCCATCATGCCCGCAGCTGTGCGTTCACGAAGTTCTTTAACTAGAGCTGCAGTTACAGTTGCCATTCTCTATTCCTCAGTAAATTCTAAAAAAGATAAAAAACAGGGGCCTAATTAATTGGCCCCTGATATTGACTGTATTCAGTCCGTTAAGCCACCGATTATGACCGCTTAATATGAACTAAATATGGCTCAGAGCCGCTATTATTCAGCTTCTACAAAACCGTCTTTTTCAGCAGCTACAGCAGCAACATCTTTGTTACGACCTTCTTTAACCGCGTCTGCAGCAGCGTTTAGGTAAAGCTGTACTGCACGGATTGCATCATCGTTACCTGGGATAACGAAGTCAACGCCGTCTGGGTTAGAGTTAGTATCAACTACAGCGTAAACTGGGATACCTAGGTTGTTTGCTTCTTTAACTGCGATGTGTTCGTGATCAGCATCGATTACGAATAGAGCGTCTGGAAGGCCGCCCATGTTCTTAATACCACCAAGAGATTTCTCTAGCTTCTCCATTTCACGAGTACGCATTAGAGCTTCTTTCTTAGTAAGCTTGTCGAAAGTACCGTCTTGAGCTTGCGCTTCAAGTTCTTTCAGACGCTTGATAGACTGACGAACAGTTTTGTAGTTCGTTAGCATACCGCCTAACCAGCGGTTGTTAACGTAGAACTGGTTGCTGTTGATAGCAGCTTCTTTAACAGCTTCAGATGCAGCGCGCTTAGTACCAACAAAAAGAACTTTACCTTTCTTCTCGCCAACTTTAGCAATTTCAGCTAGAGCGTCGTTGAACATTGGTACAGTTTTTTCTAGGTTGATGATATGTACTTTGTTACGAGCACCAAAGATGAATGGCTTCATTTTTGGGTTCCAGTAACGAGTTTGGTGACCGAAGTGAACACCAGCTTTAAGCATATCGCGCATTGATACAGTTGCCATTTTAAAATCCTCTATGGGGTTAGGCCTCCACATCCCCCATGAATCCGACCCCTAACAACTAACCACTTTTCAGCCGTTATCTATGTTGTTGAGGCACCCCGGAACATGTGTCGGAATGTGTGTGATTTAAAGAAATAAGTTAGTGGACACAAAGCTTGTTTCGCCAAGTGGAGAAAACAGTCCTGATGTCCGGCGCGCTTTATACCATATTTTGTCTATCTATGGCTAGAAAAAATTCTAAAAATGGCGACTGCTATACTGAACCGTGGCGGCGAATTTCCTCTGTAAAATAGTGTCCTATTCAAATCACGCTGCACCATTAAACCGAACATTATCCACTCAGATTGAGCAGTATCCACCAATATTGTACGGACATGGTAATGTTGCGCTAAAATGCTGCACTGATAGAATAGCCCCAATATGCACACTTAGGTGCTACCAAATTAAGAGATATGCAATGGCTGTAAAAATTAAAACTGCTGAAGAAATCGAAAAAATGCGCGTTGCCGGCAAACTGGCCGCTGAAATTCTAGAGATGATTGAACCTCACATCCAAGTAGGTACAACGACAGAAGAACTGAACAAAATCTGTCACGAGTACGCTCTAGAAAGAGGCGCATACTCAGCACCACTTGATTACCACGGTTTCCCTAAGTCAATCTGTACGTCTATCAACCACATCGTGTGTCACGGCATTCCAGCATCACAAGATGAGACAGGTAGCACAGGTCAATTCAAACCTGCAGTATTGAAAGATGGCGATATTCTAAACGTTGATATAACTGTGATTGTTCCTGATGATGAAAATGCAGACCTAAGCGTTCGTCCACAAGGTTACCACGGTGACACCTCTAAGATGTTCCTAGTGGGTGAGGTTTCACCTGCAAACAAGCGTCTGTGCATGGTTGCTCAAGAAGCACTTTACGAAGGCATGCGCCAAGTTAAGCCAGGTGTTCAACTTGGTCAAATCGGTACTGCTATCGAGAAGTACATCAAAACAAACAACAAGAACAACCCACGCGCTAAGTTCTCTATTGTTAAAGATTACTGTGGTCACGGCATTGGTTCTGAATTCCACGAAGATCCACAAGTAGTTCACTACAAGAACAGCGATCGCACCGTGCTAAAAGCAGGCATGTGCTTCACTATCGAGCCAATGATCAACGCGGGTAAGTTTGGCTGTCGTCTTGATGACGAAGATAGCTGGACAGTATACACAGCAGACAGCAAGAACTCGGCTCAATGGGAGCACACTCTGGTTGTAACTGATACTGGTTGTGAAGTACTAACACTGCGCAGCGATGATACAATCCCACGTATCATGAAGAACGCTTAGTTCACCGAACTGAGCGCATCAGCCTTTTAAAAATATCCTCGCCGCATTGTCGAGGATATTTTTTATCCACTCAATTTCGATTTTCCATCAGCTTCTGTTAAATTGTTTACTATTCTCATTTGCTTGCACGGATAGCAGACTATGCCTTATCAATGCCCTCTTACGTTCAATGACGAACAAATTGAAATCTGCGAATTAAAAAATCAGCTCGAGATCTTCACGCAGTATCAAAAAAATGAATTTCTGAACCACCATCCCGTCACCGATTTGGTTCTACTGCGCTCCGAATACATGGATTTACTTCTCAATCGTTTGTGGGAAAATTTCGGATTCAACAAACTGCCACATATTTCCCTTGTCGCAGTGGGTGGATATGGTCGAGGTGAACTTCACCCGTTATCGGACATTGATATTCTCATTGTCTCGCAAAAAACGCTTCCACCAGCTCTTGGTGAAAAGGTCAGTCAATTCATTACTCTACTTTGGGATTTAAAGCTCGAAGTTGGCCATGCTGTGCGAACTATTGCTGAGTGTCTTGATATCGGCACCGATGATTTAACCGTCGCGACTAACCTACAAGAGTCACGCTTACTTTGTGGCAGCGAAGACACCTTCCAAGAGCTGAAACTAAAGATTCATTCCGATTCATTTTGGCCTAGTGAGACTTTTTACAAAGCTAAAATTCAAGAACAAAGAGAGCGTCATGCTCGCTACCACGACACCACTTACAATCTAGAGCCAGATATCAAATCAACTCCAGGCGGCTTAAGAGATATTCACACACTGAGTTGGGTAGCTCGTCGACATTTTGGTGCGACATCGTTACTAGAAATGAGTAAATACGGCTTTCTTACCGATGCTGAATATCGCGAGCTCGTTGAGTGCCAAGATTTTTTATGGCGTGTTCGCTTTGCATTGCATATTGAACTGCGCCGTTACGACAACCGTTTAACGTTCGCACATCAAGCTCAAGTCGCTGAGCATCTAGGTTATACTGGTGAAGGAAACCGTGGCGTCGAGATGATGATGAAAGAGTTCTACCGAACACTTCGTCGTGTAGCAGAGCTCAATAAGATGCTACTTAAACTGTTCGATCAAGCGATCATCAATGGCGGTGAGACCCAAGAAGCTGAAATTCTTGATGACGATTTCCAGCGTCGAGGTTCACTGATAGAGGCGCGTAAGCCTGCACTGTTCCAAGCACGGCCAGAAACGATTCTCGATATGTTTATCCATATTGCCAATGACTCGACTATCGAAGGGGTAAGTCCACCAACACTGCGACAACTGCGTACGGCACGCCGTCGATTGAACCGATTCCTGCATACCATTCCTGAAGCTCGTGACAAGTTCATGGATCTAGTTCGCCACCCTAATGCCCTGCACAAAGCCTTTAGCTTAATGCACAAATTGGGCGTGCTCTCTGCGTACTTACCGCAGTGGAGCCAGATCGTTGGTCAGATGCAGTTTGACCTATTCCATGTTTACACCGTGGATGAGCACAGTATCCGCCTGCTCAAGCACATCAACCGCTTTGGTCAAATCGAAAACCACGATAAGCACCCTATCTGCTGTGAAGTCTATCCTCGAGTACAGAAGAAAGAGTTGCTGATCCTTGCCGCTATCTTCCATGACATCGGCAAAGGCCGCGGCGGAGACCACTCTGAGATAGGTGCGGTTGAGGCTTACTCTTTCTGTATTGAACACGGGCTATCGAAGCCTGAAGCCAAACAAGTCGCGTGGTTGGTACAAAATCACCTATTGATGTCAGTAACGGCTCAACGTCGTGATATCTACGACCCAGATGTGATCACCGAATTCGCCAAAAAAGTGCGTGATGAAGAATCACTCGAGCTACTGGTTTGTTTAACCGTTGCCGATATCTGTGCGACTAACCCTGAGCTATGGAACAGTTGGAAACGAACCCTGTTAGCTGAGCTGTTCCACTCAACGCAGCGAGCACTGCGCCGCGGCTTGGAAAACCCTGTCGATGTCAGAGACCGTATTCGTCACAACCAACAAATGGCATCAGCACTGCTGCGTAAAGAAGGCTTCACCGCTCGTGAGATTGAAGTGTTGTGGCAACGCTTTAAGGCCGATTATTTCTTGCGTCACACACATAAACAAATCGCTTGGCACTGTGAGCACTTACTTCGCCTAGAAGACCCAAGCCAACCGTTAGTGCTGATCAGTAAGAAAGCGACGCGCGGTGGCACAGAAGTGTTCGTTTATTGTAAAGACCAAGCAGCACTGTTTGCGACCGTGGTTGCCGAACTCGACAGACGTAACTTTAACGTTCATGACGCGCAGGTCATGGTTAGCAAAGATGGTCATGTTTTGGATACCTTTATCGTACTAGACCAGCACGGCGAAGCGATTGATGAAGCAAGACACAAAGCCGTTGCTAAACATCTGACTCATGTATTGACTGATGGCCGCCCGACTAAGATTAAGACGCGTCGCACGCCACGTAACTTGCAACACTTTAAGGTCAAAACCTTAGTTGAGTTCCTACCAACCAAGAGCAAGAAACGTACCTTGATGGAGTTAAGAGCTCTTGATACGCCGGGGTTATTGGCTCAAGTCGGTGCAACCTTTGCGGAGCTAGACATCAACTTGCACGGTGCCAAAATCACCACCATAGGTGAGCGAGCTGAAGATTTGTTTATTCTGACCAGTGAAGCGGGAGGAAGGCTGTCTGAAGAACAGGAACAAGCGCTAAGAGAAAGGTTAACTGAGCATGTTTCAGAACTCGCACCTTAGAAAGCTAATTTAGTGCTAGAAGTAAGTTATGACTAGGAAACAAGTTTAGCTCTAGGAACAGCTTTAATAGCCAAATAAGTGTGGGCAAAGATAGAGAGCGATCTTGCCCACAACTTACAATCAATTCACAGATATCAACTATCTAGCTCGTCGTTAGGCTGCTACATTGATCAAGTCAATTACATAAAAGTATTACATTCATAACCTAGAGGTCGCTTATGTATCCAAACCTCACTGGCTTAGGTATCCACGAACCTAAACAGATTGAACGTTACTCCCTTCGCCAAGAAGCTCATAAAGATATCCTGAAGATTTACTTTCGTAAGCAGAAAGGTGAACTTTTCGCGAAAAGCGTTAAGTTTAAGTACCCACGACAAGTAAAAAGTGTGCTTGTTAGCGGTGGCAATAATCAATACAAAGAAGTGACTGAGATTAACCGCAACCTCACTCTTGTGATTGATGAGCTCAACAAGATCACCAAACCGACGCCAACCGCTGAGGTCGATGTGAAGCAGAAGATCCTTACCGACTTACGCCACTTAGAGAAGGTTGTATCAAGTAAGATCGCAGAGATCGAAGCCGATCTAGAAAAGCTGAAATGATCCCGCGATGAGCGACTAACTAACATTAGTTTTACCGCTAAGATTGCATAGACACAAAAAGGGCTGATATCACTATCAGCCCTTTATTTTTATTCTATTTTCTATGTTTACTAAACGCCTGGTCTTTACTTAGACGACCGTGCTTCAGCATTCACCAAGCTGGTATCCCACTCAAAGGTTTCAAACAACCTTAGCCATGTTTCATCTAGGCTGGCCTTCATTACTAATTCTTTCTTTGTAAAAGGGTGGATGAAGCGCAATTCAGAAGCATGCAGTAACAGACGGTGTGAATCTAAATCGTCACGGAACAGTCGGTTGTGCTTACCATCACCATGTGAAGTATCGCCAACGATTGGATGTCTTAGATGAGCCATGTGACGGCGCAGCTGATGTTTACGTCCTGTCTTCGGCATCATCTCAACTAAGCAATAACGACTGGTAGGAAAACGACCTGTTGAATACGGCACTTCTACTTTTGCTAGCGGTTCATAGACTGTCACTGCCTCTTGCGCTTCTTTGTCTTCTTTCGCGAACTTATCTGCGATCTTATCCAGCTCAACCTTAAGTGCATAATCGAGCGTATCGCCCTCTTCTATCCAACCACGGACAATCGCATGATAGGTTTTTTGCATCTCATGATTAGCGAACATTGGCATCACCTGTGAAGCAACCTCACTCGACAACGCAAACACCAACACACCCGATGTCGGTCTGTCTAAGCGATGCAATGGAAATACATGCTGACCAATTTGATCTCGCAGTGTCTGCATAACAAATTGAGTCTCGTGTTTATCGAGCCATGAGCGGTGTACTAGCATGCCGGCTGGCTTATTCACCGCGACAAAGTACTCATCTTGATAAATGATCTCTAACATTACGCACATACCTCATCAATACTCTGAATCGTCACTAGCAGTTCAGCTTTTTCTGCCTCATTTTTCCATACTTCACCAAAATAAGGATGAATCGCAAAGCCTCTCGGTAGGCTCATTTGGGCATCCATCATTGCGTTGATCTTTACGATAAAGATCCACTGCAACCACTCTTCTGGCTGTAGCGAGTCAATCGCAAAAGGCTCAACGCTCGCTAGAGCTTCATCCGAAGGCGGAAGCGTGCTCCATAGCGAACATTGGCGCATTTGTTCTTCTAGTTGTTGAAGTAAAAGAGGTAACTTTGTGGCTGCTGTCATTTTTCACCAAGTTATTTATCTAGTGACCTTGAAATTGGGGCATAGAGTACCATCTATTTAGGAAAGAAAGTTAGGAGCTTTATTACTATGGAAACGATTCACACGCTCACTCAGTTACTAAAGAATAGCGGTTGCCAGTACGATATCTACGACCTAGGTCGCCGTATTCAGAAGATCGACAACACCTTATTCTCTGATGTTGAGCAAGGGAAACAGCCGTACCCATTTCCACTTCAGAAACAAGCTCACTTAGCGATTAGTTACTGGAACGAACACAAGCAACCTTGGATCTGGTTCCTAAAATTCAAACTGGACGAAAGAGGCCTATTACATCAAGGTGATGTCGGCAATTTCCTTAAGTTTGTTATCGAAGCGATGGGCACACGTTTGAACGGTGAGATCAGCGAAGAGCAACAACAAAAGCTGTCAAACAACCCATATACCTTCAAGCCTTCAGAAGACAAAATGGCCGTGTTCCATAGCCAAGTAAGAGCAGGTTTAGACCTTGCAACGAGCCAATACTACGAACACGCTCAACACTACTTCACAGGCGATCTAGGCTGGGACAACTGGAAAACCGTTGGCCTACAAGGCATCACTGATATGTGTGCTCGTTTAGGCAGCCAACAAAATGGTGTCGCGATTCGCAAAGCATTGAATAAGCTGCCTTCAGAACCTCTATACGCGACTCTCGGGGCGCTTGAGCATACGCAAATCAATGACAAGCTCGCTCAACGCTTACAAGAAATGGCAGAGAATGAGATTAACAGTCAAGAGCCAGATCTGTTCTTACTGTCAGCACTGGTACGTGCCCTTTCTGGCGCAGAGCAAAGCACAACCAACGCCGTAATTAACCAAGTTCTGGCTAGCCCGCGCTTAAGCCACCAAGAAGTATTGATTGGTTTGGCTGGTCGCAGCTGGCACGCACTGCAAGATCCTGCGATTGCTGAGCAGTTCTTGCTGCGTCTCGCACAAACGGGCAACCAAAACTTGTTCAATCAGTTATTTGCAGATTTAGTGATGATTCCGACACTGAGAATGGTATTTTTACCATTGTTGAACTCGAACCCATCACCAGAACTCGCCAATGCACTTGTAGAATTACAACAAGCGGCTAAGTCGCAATAGATACCAGACAGAACAGCTCAGTAGCTCATAACAAAAAGCTCAAATCACGAACGGAATAGAGAGATAAAAGGAAGTATGGATTAAATGATAGATAACTTATTGGCTATTTTGATGCTGTGCTTCTTTTGCTTTCTGTTTTGGCAACAGCGCAGGCAATCCGAGCTTGCGAAAGCTGCCATTGCGAGAAAATGTAAAGAGCTCGACTTACAGCTATTAAGTGTTGCCTTTAGTGGTCATAAACTTAAGATGCGCCATGAGCTCACCACCATTTGGCGCTGGCACACCGTGTATCAATTTGAGTTTTCAGCGTTAGGTGATGACCTGTACCAAGGGAAACTGACCATGGTGGGCTTCCGTTCTATGCGGTTTGAGCTACAGCCTCATAGAATGTAACGTCGCAATACGCGGTATAACTATATTCATGATAAGGGCCAAACTGATCTTGTTTGGTCTCTTTAAATGCAAAGCCTAACTTTTCAAGTAACTTAATTGATGGGTTATGACCAACATTAACGGTCGCGACAACATTCGTTAGGTGTTCTTCAAAACAAACCAAACTAAAGAAAGGTTTTAGCACTTCACTAGCAAGGCCTTGATTCCAAAACTCCTTGTCCAGAATAAATCCCAGTTCATGCTTCCCTTCTTCAGACGAAACAAACAAATGCCCGAGGTATTCGCGGGTTTGGTTGTGGATAATGGCTCGGCAAAAACCAACGTTGTCGTTCAGTATTTCTTGAAATAGGTGTTTTGCAGAGGCAATAGAATGCGGCCCGTTCATTTCAGCACGATTGATGGGGCAGCAATTCAACTTGATAAAGTCATGTTCTAACTGCTCGGTATAAGGTACCAACAGCGTTCTTGAGGTTGCTATCGTCATAAAACACTCCTTGTGTTGACCATTAGCAGAAAAGCAGATGTCGCGTGCTTAGATAAAAGCTCCTGAATTAAAGAGAGCCCCTAGATAGAGAAAAAGCCTTAGGAAAAGAAAAGCCCCGACACCGAAGTGTCAGGGCTAGGGTCTTACTCGCAGCAGTCCGGCTACTAATTAATGCTCCATGCATCATCCATAATAGTGGCTGTAATCCTTCAGCTCTTTCCTTTACTTCGCCGTCCTAGCGGTGTCCAATCATCCTGAAAGCTAACAATCCTAGTTAGCGCACATCACTTGTTCCGTGAGCGGTGTCCTTTACATCGTCCTGATGCTAATCCAACCCTTTAATCCTAAAGGTGTCCATTGTCATTCCGTTGCAGCTAACTTCCTGTTAACTGACTGTATCCCTACAATGTCCTTACGCTCCATGCTTGATCACTCAATCCTAAGTAACCAAATCTTCATCCTGAAGATAACCAAATCCTTGGTGCTTTCCTGTTCCGTGTCAGAATCCTTCCGACAAGGTTTAATTTACGCGATTTAGGATTTCGGACAATAGATTTGCATCACATTTTGAATTCAAGAAAGTTGTTAATTATATAAAACAATTAAAATTCAACACCTTAACCATGTGCACATCAATCTCTCTAGCGATGTATTCGTGTTATCTCACAACCTTTGTAAGAGATCTCTCACAAGCCATGGGCGGTTTTATGATTCGCTATCATTCACCAGAGCGAGTAAAATGACTAAAGACTAAAAATGGAGATCAACATGCTGACAAAAGATGTTTCTGAAGAGTTGAAATCAGTGCTTAAAGGACTGCAAGCGCAAGGGAAAGAGCCGACAGTTGCTTTAGTTAAGGCTCGTATGAGCACATCCGTTCCGATGCCCGCTTTAATCACGACCATCAAGAGCTGGAAAAGCGCAAATCGTGTTCCTAAAGTTGAAGTCGCGACACAAGAAGAGCCAGCACTTGATCGTGTTAGCCAACTGGAAAAGCAAATCCTTGAACTCACTGCTCGCGTTGCCATGCTTGAAGCTAAACTAACTGATCAATAAGGCAACTGAGCAATAAGTTGACCGATAAATAAGCTAACAGAGAAATAGAACACTATGAAGATATGGGTTGATGCGGACGCTTGTCCAAAGGTTATCCGAGAAACAATCGTACGCGCAGCTGAGCGCACAGGGGTTGAATGTACCTTTGTGGCAAACCATCTGGTTCCCGTTCCTAAACGCAATAACATTCACTCAATTCAAGTGCCAAGCGGGTTTGATATTGCTGATGATGAAATCGTAAAGCGCACTGAACCCGGCGATCTTGTGATTACATCCGATATCCCTCTGGCTGACGAAGTGATCACTAAAGGTGGGCAAGCACTCAGCTCTCGTGGTGAGCTTTACACCAAAGAGACCATTAAAGCGCGTCTGAACATTCGTGACTTTATGGATACCATGCGCTCAAGTGGCATCCAAACGGGTGGACCAAGTGCCCTTTCTCAAACCGACCGTCGTGAGTTCGCAAACCACTTAGATAGAATTCTAGCCAAACGCTAGCTGGCTCATCCGAGCTTAACCTAGTTCTATCTCTCCATAAAAAATCAAAAAACCTGCAAACAATGCAGGTTTTTTTAATATCAATTAGAAGAAGGTTTCCCCTACTCTACAACTAAGGCGTGTAGTACGTTGCAGCGCCTGGACCTACTGGTAGACCGAATACGAATACCCATAGGTAGAACAAGATGCTCCAACCAAACATGAATACCATTGAGTAAGGCAACATTGTCGCGATCAGTGTACCGATACCTAGGTTCTTCATGTAGCGAGTTGCTACGGCAAGGATAAGACCGAAGTAGCTCATCATTGGTGTAATGATGTTGGTTGTTGAATCACCGATACGGTAAGCCGCTTGAATCGTTTCAGGTGCGTAGCCTACTAGCATTAGCATTGGAACGAAGATTGGCGCTGTTACTGCCCACTGTGCAGAAGCTGAACCGATCATCAGGTTAATGAAACCACACATTAGGATGAATGCGAAGAACAACATTGGACCCGTTAGGCCGATATCCTGAAGGAATGTTGCGCCGCCTACAGCAACCACTTGACCAAAGTTCGTCCACTTAAAGAAAGCAACAAACTGTGCAGCAAAGAATACAAGAACGATGTACATGCCCATTGAAGACATCGACGTTGCCATTGCATTAATCACATCACGGTCATTCTTCATTGAACCGGTAATTTTGCCGTAAACAAAACCAGGAATAGCAAAGAATACAAAGATAAACGCGACGATACTTTTCAGGAATGGAGAGCCTGAAATCGTGCCCGCCTCTGAACGTAGAACACCGTCAGCAGGAACAACAGTCCAAGCTAAAAGCGCACTCACGATTAATACAGCGACACCCGCCAATCTAAGGCCTTTCTTCTCAATAGCAGTAAGCTTACCCATTGAGTCATTTGAAAGATCTTCAGACGCGTCTTCGACATTGTATTTACCCAGTTTAGGTTCAACAATCTTCTCTGTTACCAATGCGCCGGCAATCGAGATAAAGAAGGTCGAAATAAACATGAAGTACCAGTTTGATTCAGGGCCAACAGAGTAAGATGGATCAAGCATTTGTGCTGCTGTTTCTGTGATACCAGAAAGCAGTGGATCAACCGTACCGATAAGTAGATTTGCAGAATAACCACCAGATACACCAGCAAATGCTGCCGCTAGACCTGCTAATGGGTGACGACCCAATGAGTGGAAAAGCATTGCTGCAAGAGGGATAAGTACTACGTAACCCAGCTCTGAAGCCGTGTTAGAGATAATACCGGCAAATACCACGGTTACAGTAACCATGCGCTGAGATGCGCCCATTACCATGCCGCGCATTGCCGCAGATAATAGACCTGAGTGCTCAGCAATCGCAACACCTAGCATTGCAACAAGTACAGTACCAAGTGGCGCAAAGCCAACAAAGTTCGAAACTAGATTCGTTACGATGAGTTGTAAGCCTTCAGCATTAAGTAAGCTTACAACGTGGATCATACCATCAGCAGCACGACCACTAGCACCTTCAGGGCGAGGGTCCATGACAGACACTTCAAAGTAACCAGCAATACCTGAAGAAACTAGGATTGCGACACAGAAGATAGCAAAAAGAGTGATTGGGTGGGGTAAAAGGTTCCCCAAATATTCAACGCTGTCTAAAAAGCGTGTGAAAATAGGTTTTTTTGGTGCGTTGTTTTTTATTGAAGCAGATGAACTCATCTGTTCCCTCCTTGTGTAGTGATTCCTGTGCAATTGTGACAAAGATGTTCAAATTGCCAGCGAAGGGTACGCGACAAAAATATCAATTAGAAATTCAAAATGTTACAAAGTGTGTAACAAACGACGACTTTTAACTTTATTTGAACAATTAATTAGCAAATAAATCTATATTAAACACAAAAACTAGATTTATAATTTACAACAACGCATTCACTAGAAATATAACTCACAATATAACCCATTGATTCACTTGAAAATAAAATACATCGTACGTTAAATACACACTCGATATCCGGTTAAGTTCCTCTCGAAGGAAAAGAAAAACAGACAAATGAATGAAGTTTGACTTTCCCCTCGTTTTTACACACATGTCACATCATATTGACGGTTATTTTTGAACCGCTTTAAATCTTGGATTGGATTTACAGATCACATAGTGACGCCCTCTACGCTTAACTATCTGGCAATCAGGGTGACGGCTTTTCGCACTTTTAAGTGATTTAACAACTTTCATTATTTAGCTCCCTTACCTAATTGACCAAAACGACGAGTGAAGTTCGCAACGCGTCCCTCTTTATGTAGCACTCGTTGTTTGCCCGTATAGAAAGGATGCGACTTTGGCGACACCTCAATCGTGAAGTAAGGGCAAGTATTGCCGACTTCCCATTCGATAGTACGGTCTGTTTTTAGCGTTGAGCCGATTAAGAAGTACTCATCGACACTGGTGTCATGAAAAACCACGGGACGGTAATCTGGATGGATATTCGGTTTCATTGTATTCCCCTTAAATAACCAACTTGATATGTTATAACACTACAAGTGACAATTGTTATCAAAAGAAAAACAAGCGATTTTATGATATTTTTCCGTCTTAATCGTAATCAGAGAACACCCAACTATGTACACAATTGAACCTGTTGGCTTTATTGAGTCTCCTTATAAAGAGAAGTTCGCTGTGCCAAGGCAGCCCAGGTTGGTACCCACATCCACCTCAAGAGTCAGATTGGTTGATGCAGCAAACTGCCTTGAGTCTGTTCGTGATATAGAGCAATTTAGCCATGTTTGGTTACTATTTCTGTTCGACAAGAACCTTGAAGCAGGCTGGAAACCAACTGTGAGGCCACCTCGCCTTGGCGGGAATGAACGTATTGGTGTATTCGCGTCACGTGCCACATTCAGACCAAATGGAATTGGCATGTCTGCGGTTGAACTAAAAGGTGTGTCTCAAGAGAAAGGACAGACTTGGTTGGATCTCGGCAGCGTCGACTTAGTAGACGGTACACCGATCATCGACATCAAGCCTTATATCCCCTATTCAGATTCGATTCCGGATGCATTGGGAGGGTTTGCCGCCGATGAACCAGAAGTGCTCGACGTTAACTTTTCGCAGCAAGCGCAAAGTAAGCTCGCAAGCCATCCACAAGCGCGCCATATCATTCAGGTGATCAAAGAAGTATTAGGCCAAGATCCGCGACCTGCCTATAAAAAAGGCAAGCCTGACAACAAGGAATATGCGGTAAATTTGTTCAATCTTAACGTGAAATTCGTGGTTGAAACGCTTTTCATCAATGTAACTGACATTGAACGCTTTTGAGATCCCAAATAGGCTGATATTATATGCGGCTATATCAGATTTGCTGTGGTTACGAACGACAGCAAGTTTTCTTTTATCAATGATGAAACGGATACCATAGAATGCGTACCAGTAACTACCTTCTTTCTACTCTGAAAGAGACTCCAAACGACGCAGAAGTTATCAGCCACCAGCTGATGCTACGTGCAGGTATGATCCGTAAGCTAGCTTCAGGTTTATATACTTGGCTACCTACTGGTCTACGTGTACTGCGTAAAGTCGAAAATATCGTTCGCCAAGAGATCGATAATGCAGGTGCCGTTGAAATCTTGATGCCCGTAGTTCAACCGTTTGAGCTTTGGGAAGAGACTGGCCGTTCTGAAAAGATGGGGCCTGAGCTACTTCGTTTCACAGACCGTCACTCTCGTCCATTTGTTCTTAGCCCAACAGCTGAAGAAGTGGTAACGAGTCTAGTACGTAACGAGATCAGCTCTTACAAACAGCTACCTCTAAATCTGTACCAAATCCAGACTAAATTCCGTGATGAGCGCCGCCCTCGTTTTGGCGTAATGCGTGCACGTGAATTCTCTATGATGGATGCGTACAGCTTTGATATCGACAAAGAAGGCTTAGAAAAGTCTTACCAAGCGATGCACGATGCTTACTGTAAAGCATTCGACCGTATGGGCCTTGAATACCGTCCAGTATTGGCAGACTCTGGCGCAATCGGCGGCAGCGGCTCTCAAGAGTTCCACGTTCTTGCTGAAAGCGGCGAAGACCTAATCGCATTCTCAACTGAGTCAGATTACGCAGCAAACATCGAAAAAGCAGAAGCACTTGCTCCTACTGAAGATGCAGCAGCACCAACTCAAGAGATGGAATTGGTTGATACACCAAATGCGAAAACTATCGCAGAATTGGTAGAGCAACACGGTCTAGCAATCGAGAAGACAGTTAAGACTCTATTCGTTAAAGCTTCTGATGAAGTAGACGCTGATATCATCGCGCTAATCATCCGTGGTGACCACGAACTGAACGAAGTGAAAGCAGAGAACCTTCCACAGGTTGCTTCTCCGCTAGAGATGGCTTCTGAAGAAGAAATCCGCGCACTTGTTGGTGCAGGTCCTGGTTCACTTGGACCTGTTGGCCTAGAGCTACCATTCATCGTTGACCGCTCTGTTGCTGTAATGAGCGACTTTGGCGCTGGTGCAAACGTAGATGGTAAGCACTACTTCGGCATCAACTGGGGTCGTGACGTTGAGCTTGCTCAAGTTGAAGACCTACGTAACGTAGTTGAAGGTGACCTTAGCCCATGTGGTAAAGGTACTATCCAGCTTAAGCGTGGTATCGAAGTGGGTCACATCTTCCAACTGGGTAATACTTACTCTAAAGCAATGAACTGTAACGTGCTTGGTCCTGATGGTAAGAGCGTAATCCTAGAGATGGGTTGTTACGGTATCGGTGTTTCACGTGTTGTTGCATCTGCTATCGAGCAAAACCACGATAAATTCGGTATCACTTGGCCAGACGCACTAGCGCCGTTCCAAGTTGCTATCGTACCAATGAACATGCACAAATCTGAGCGCGTTAAAGAAGCAGCTGAGAAGCTATACGCTGAATTAACAGCTATGGGTATCGAAGTTTTATTCGATGACCGTAAAGAGCGCCCTGGTGTTATGTTTAAAGATATCGAGCTTGTGGGTATCCCTCACACTATCGTTATCGGCGATCGCAGCATGGACGAAGGTAACTTCGAATACAAAAACCGTCGTACTGGTGATAAAGAAGCTATCGCAATGGACACGGTTATCGAGCACCTTAAGGCTCAACTAGCTTAGTAATCCGATTACTGACTAGATAAACATTGAAAGGCTACCGTTAGGTGGCCTTTTTTGTGCCTGTCATTTCGCTTCAAACTCCCTTCTATTTATCAGTAGAGTAAATAACGTAAGTTAATCCCCTGTTCATCTTTAAATCCGTATATTGGTGTCATCAACTTTTTGGACATGCTCACCATTGGAGGTATCGATGGATATCAAAAGCCCACTGAACCAAGCACTTAAATCAGATCTCGTTAAACAAGGCACTCAGAAACTTTCACAAGGGTCTTCAAGTTTAAGTGGCCTAACTCAAGGCAGCAATGGCAAGAGTATCAACAAAAGCACGCTCGGAGCCTTCGGTGCAGGCGCAGTTGGCGGAGGACTCTTAGGTGCGTTAATGGGCTCGAAGAAAACCAAGAAAATGGGTAAGAAAGCCGCTGGTATTGGTGGCGCAGCGGCACTTGGTGCACTCGCTTACAAGGTCTATAACGATTACCAGTCTAAACAAGGCCAAACACCGAATGCCGAACAAGCTCAATTTGATGAGAACGACTCAAACCATAGTGTGCTGATTCTAAGATCTATGATTGCTGCGTCCAAAGCCGATGGTCATGTCGATGAGGAGGAGATGGCAAAGATCGAGCAAGCGGTCGAAAATATGGGCGCGGACTATCAACTGACTAAATTGGTCTCTGAAGAGCTGCACAAACCACTCGACCCAAGTGAGATTGCTCAGCTCGCAACTTCACCTCAACAAGCAAGTGAGATCTACTTAGCCTCTTTGATTGTGGCTGACGAGCAGAACTTTATGGAGAAGGCCTACCTCAAAAAGTTAGCTAAGCAACTCAACCTTGCAGATGAAGTTACTTATCAACTTGAACAGCAAATATCTGGTTAAGCGGTCAATATTAGGCTAATCAATAAATATCATGCTAAGCCGCAAATACACGCTAAGTAGCAGACTAGCAAAGTGATACGTTGAGCATTAACAGAATGAGATATTGAGCATTAACAGAATGAGATATTGAGCAAGAACAAACTAATTCTGAACTTAATCAGATCCACTTTGTTTTTGCTTATCTCTATGTGTATATTGAGATCAGTTATCATTTGGTTAGGTATAAAAATGAAAGTATACGATTGTTGTGATTTGGTGCGTGAACTGTATTCTCAAATTGGCAGTGGCGACCAAGGCTATATCCCTAAAGCGATCACCTGCGCGGTAAAAACATTGAATGACCTTGCTGCAGATGAATCTCTTCCTAAAGAAGCACGTGATCGCGCTGCATTTGCCGCAGCCAATCTGCTGATCTCAGATTTCGAGGACTAACATGAACCTCGCTAATTTTGAAAAGATGGACTCTGTGATGTTGATGAGTATCGTCAACATGAAGTTACGTGACGACTTCGGTGGTGACTTGGATCGAGTGGTCAACTTCTACGAAATCGACAAAGCAGCCTTAATCGCTAAGCTCGCGTCTGCTGGTTTTGAGTATCTTCCAGAAGCTAAACAGTTTCGATAGTCGTTTAAAAAATCTTCCTATTTAAAGACCAACCTCTGTGTTGGTCTTTTTTTGTTGGTGATACGTAATAAGGAAACACGCAGCAAACCCATTATAAATTAGCTGTATGCACCTATACTTTTATATCTTAGAGTCAACGAACGCGCCTTGAACCAAAGCGTATTGTTGTATAGGCTACCTAAACTAGCATATAAAACTCATCACTCAAATTGATGATAGTGAAGGATTAACAATGAAAAGACTCGGACTTTTAGCCGTTATCGCAGCCGCACTCACCGCAGGTTGCGCTTCAAATACTCAGCAAGACAACTTTCGCGAAGCCTCTTTTGAGCTGTGTAATACTGAAGTCGATATTTACTCTGTAAGCCATGATGAACGAGTTCGTATCGTCTGTTCTGATGGCTCTAAATTCGCTTTGAACAGCGAAGACACATTAGAAGTGATGCGTGACATCAACATCGACTACTGTGATGGCGAAGGCCTAGGTAAGTTCAGTGAAAGCCGCCACTACTACTCTTTCAAGTGTAAGTCAGGCACCCTACTTAGCATCAAAAAGTAGAATCGACACTACCAAATACCAAAGGGTTAATGTGAAAGCATTAACCCTTTTTAATACCCGCTTTTCTTTACTCTTAATCCCAAATCCACCAGCCACCAGATACAAAAAATAGCTCCTTTAAAGAAGCCTCTAGTATCATTGCTTTTCAAAGTAGTTGTTTGAAATTCTAAGAGAGCACGCAGAGATTACGGGTGTAAGTGAGCATGCTCGACAACAATTTTAAAACTTCCAAGTACAAAAAAGGCCCCTATTAAGGAGCCTCTAGTATCAATATTTTTCAAAGTAGTTGTTTGAAATTCTAGGAGAGCACGCGGAGCTTACGAATGTAAGTGAGCATGCTCGACAACGTAATACCCAAAAAAACAAAAAAAGCTCCCAACAGGAGCCTTTCAAATCGTATTTTTCAATCAAATAGCTTTAGTTCAAGGAAAAGGCGCGGAGTTTACGAATGTAAATGAGCACCTTTGACACAGAAATTAAGCTATTTGAGCCAGAAAAATTAAGCGTAAACAGGTAGACGCTTACAGATCTCTAGTACTTTTGCTTTAGTCGCTTCGATAACAGACTCATCACCCATGTTATCTAGGATGTCACAGATCCAACCTGCTAGCTCTTTCGCGTCTGCTTCTGAGAAACCGCGACGAGTGATAGAAGGAGAACCGATACGGATACCTGAAGTAACGAATGGGCTACGTGGGTCGTTTGGTACTGAGTTCTTGTTTACAGTGATGTTTGCTGCACCTAGTGCTGCATCTGCTTCTTTACCTGTGATGTCTTTGTTGATTAGGTCAACTAGGAACAGGTGGTTCTCTGTAGAACCTGAAACGATGTTGTAACCACGAGCTAGGAATTCAGCAACCATTGCTTTTGCGTTAGCAACAACGCGTGCTTGGTATTCTTTGAACTCTGGCTCTAGAGCTTCTTTGAACGCTACTGCTTTACCAGCGATAACGTGCATTAGAGGACCACCTTGGCCGCCTGGGAATACTGCTGAGTTCAGCTTCTTGTAAAGATCTTCGCCTTCGTTAGAAAGGATTAGACCACCACGAGGACCCGCAAGCGTTTTGTGCGTCGTTGTAGTTACTACGTGAGCGTGTGGCACTGGGTTCGGGTAAACGCCTGCAGCGATTAGACCTGCTACGTGAGCCATATCTACGAACAGGTAAGCACCTACTTTGTCAGCGATTTCACGCATGCGCTTCCAATCACAGATTTGAGAGTAAGCAGAGAAACCACCGATGATCATCTTAGGCTTGTTCTCGATAGCCAGCTTTTCCATCTCTTCGTAATCGATTTGACCCGCTTCATCGATACCGTAAGGGATGATGTTGTAAAGCTTACCAGAGAAGTTTACTGGAGAACCGTGAGTTAGGTGACCACCGTGTGCTAGGCTCATACCTAGAACCGTATCGCCTGCATTTAGTAGTGCCATGTATACAGCGTTATTTGCTTGAGAACCTGAGTGAGGCTGTACGTTTGCGTACTCTGCACCAAATAGTTCACATGCACGTTCAATTGCTAGAGTTTCAACTTTGTCTACGTACTCACAACCACCGTAGTAACGCTTGCCTGGGTAGCCTTCAGCGTATTTGTTTGTTAGCTGAGAACCTTGAGCTTCCATTACACGTGGGCTTGTGTAGTTTTCTGAAGCGATAAGTTCGATATGCTCTTCCTGACGAAGAGTTTCTTCTTGGATAGCTGCGAATAGATCCGCATCGTAATCAGCAATGTTCATGTCACGCTTAAGCATCTGTATCTCCTGACTCAGATTGTACTGAAAGTTTCAAAAAAACCACACAACGACCGAAAGCAAACGTTTCCGTCACCGTTTTGATGTGACGCATTCTACATAATTTGATCTAGGTCATAAAGAGCTAATTGCAATTTTATCATGCAGTTTTTTCATAATCACAAATAAGATTCATCATGGTTATTTGGCTTATCCAACCAAAGATGGCGCTTACTGTCAATTTTACGCTTTACACCCTGTAAAACGCAGATTACATAGGTTTACCTTAATTTTGCCCCTCAAGCTACCGAAAGCTAAGGTTTTTCTCTACTATGCACGCCTTTATTGGTTAGGTAATTATAAAAACGATGGAAAAACACTCACGTAAAGAAGATTGGGTAGCGATTCTCACTGGCACGTTTTTAGTGGCGTTAGGCGTCTTCTTTTTACAGTCAGCGAACCTGCTTACCGGGGGCACTACTGGCTTGGCTCTGCTTTTGAGTCAATTCTTGCCTGTAACCTTTGGTATTTTGTACTTTGTTGCCAATTGTCCATTCTATTTATTAGCATGGAAACGATTCGGCCGTAGCTTTGCTATTAGCAGTGCGATTTCTGGTACTTTAGTATCTGTGTTTGCCGATCATTTATACTTAGTTATCTCGCTAGAAGTTCATAACGAGATCTATTGTGCTGTTGCCGGCGGCTTATTAATGGGCTTAGGTATGCTAATCCTATTCCGTCACCGCTCAAGTCTGGGTGGCTTCAACGTACTGTGCTTGTTTATCCAAGACCGCTACGGTATCTCGGTAGGTAAAACACAAATGGGTATTGATGCATGTATTCTGTTTGCATCGTTCTTCTTCGTGTCACCTTGGGTGATTGCCGTTTCTGTATTAGGCACCGCAGTATTGAACATCGTATTGGCAATGAACCACAAACCAACTCGCTACTCGGTGAATTACGCGTCTTAGAGTTCATTACCTGCTCTGTCGTTGCTGGCACTCGATGCTCAAACTTCTCGCAAGTAGACTCGAGGCACGATATTCCAGCCATCACTAAAACAAAAAAGGCTTTGGGGAGCACTCCAAAGCCTTTGTAGAAGCCCAATCCTTTAAGGGGAATAAGAATCAAGCTTCTTAAAATGAAACAAGGTTAACCTTCAATCAAGAGAATACGAGTCTCGTAAGGACGTAAGACTTGATGATGTAATGCAACTGAAGTGTTCGCTTGTTGATAGTTAGACAACAGACTCTTCGCCTTAGTCATATCAAAACGTTCCGGTAAAACGCACTCCGCCTCTTCACCATAATAGTTGTTAATACACAGCAAGGTTTGCCCTTCGTTCTCACGTGCATATGCAAAAATGGATGAGTGATCAGGCAATAGATCTTGATAGCTGCCATCCGTAATCACTGGTACTTGTTTGCGTAACTCAATCAAGCTCTTATAGAAATAAAAAACAGAGTCTTTGTCTTCCAGTGCTTGCTCAGCGTTAATCTCAGAGTAATTATTCGCTACATCAAGCCATGGCTGAGCTTGTGAGAATCCGGCGTAAGGCTCACTATTCCATTGCATTGGTGTACGAGAGTTATCACGAGATTTCTGCGCTAGAATCGCCATCATATCTTGATGAGCCACACCATCACGGTTAACCATGATGTCGTACATATTGGTACTCTCAACATCACGATACTGGCTGATGTCAGTATAGCCAGGGTTGGTCATACCAATCTCTTCACCTTGATAGATATAAGGCGTGCCTTGCATCATGTGCACAGAAGCAGCCAACATCTTGGCCGACTCAACACGATATTGCTGATCATCACCTAAGCGGCTCACCACTCTTGGTTGGTCGTGGTTACACCAGAATAGTGCGCCCCACCCTTTGCCATTCAATCCCGTTTGCCAGTGATTAAAGATCGATTTGAGCTGTAAGAAATCAAACGGCGCATTGGTCCACTTCTCACCATTGGTGTAATCGACCTTAAGGTGGTGGAAGTTAAACACCATCGATAGCTCACTGTTATCAACGTTTGAGTATTGCTGGCAGTGTTCCAACGTGGTTGAAGACATCTCGCCTACGGTCACGCTGCCGTACTTCTGAAATACGGCTTCGCTGATCTCTTTCAGGTATTCGTGTACACGTGGACCATCGGTATAGAAACGACGGCCATCACCGATATCATCATTAGGAAAGTCTTGCTGCTTCGAAATCAGGTTGATCACATCCAAGCGGAAACCATCAACGCCCTTTTCTGCCCAAAAGCTGATAACGTCTTTCACTTCTTCGCGTACAACTGGGTTCTCCCAGTTGAGGTCAGCCTGTTCTTTGGCGAATAAGTGTAGGAAGTATTGCCCAGTCGCCTCATCTAGTTCCCACGCATTACCACCGAACTTAGACTGCCAGTTAGTTGGTGCTTGACCATCTACGGGATCTTTCCAAATATAGTAATCGCGGTAAGAGCTGTTTTTGTCGCCCAAAGCAGATTGAAACCATGCATGCTCTGTCGAGGTGTGGTTTACCACGATATCCATCACGATACGGATACCACGTTGGTGCGCTTCAGACAGCAATAAGTCGAAGTCTTCCATGGTGCCGAATTGAGGATTAATCGCGTAGTAGTCTGAGATATCGTAACCATTATCGATCATAGGAGATGCGTAAACCGGGGTTAGCCAAATCGCATCGACACTCAAATGTTTAAGGTAATCCAGTTTTGAAATGATCCCTTTGATATCGCCAGTACCTTTACTGCCACTGTCACAAAAGCTCTTTGGGTAGATTTGATAGATGGTTGCGGTTTTCCACCAACTTTCATCATGCTCAGTCATCGCCATCTCTAACACTCACTTACCAGAAAATATAAAATAAAAATCACCATGTGAATCATGGTCGAATAGCCGTTATAACTAAAAGAAAAAGCTATAACTAAGAGAAAAAGCGATGGCTCACCTTGGAGTCATCGCTTATTAAATGCATTACGCGTTGGCGGTTTCTAGCTCGCCTTTCATCTGTGCTCGTTTATAGAAGAACAGTGTTAACGTGACGGGTAGTACAATCGCCACCAGCATCGCAATTAAGTAAACAGACCAATATTGCGGTTGAATCGATAAGATGCCTGGCAAGCCACCAACACCGATACCATTCGCCATCACTCCTGCACTACCACAGATAGCAGCCGCAGCGGCACTGCCGATCATTGCGCTCAGCATTGGGAATTTGTATTTAAGGTTGATGCCGTACATCGCTGGCTCTGTTACACCTAAGTAAGCAGAGATTGCAGCTGGAACCGAGATATCTCGTTCGCCTTCGCGTTTGCTTAAGATGATGATGCCAACAACCGCTGAAGCTTGTGCAATATTTGATAGCGCAATCAAAGGCCAGATTGGTGTGCCGCCTAAGTCTTGCATCAGTTGTAGGTCGACGGCATTGGTTGTGTGGTGAATACCTGTAATCACCAAAGGTGCGTATAGGAAGCCAAAGACTACTGAACCAAGAATCGCAAAGTCACCTGTCATTGCCGCTTTAGCCGCGAATGCCACGCCATCGCCTAACATACGGCCAAATGGGCCAATGAAAGCGTGCGCTAGAATCACAGACAAAATAATCGATACGAACGGCACGACAACAAGGTACAGGTAAGAAGGAACAATACGCTTAAGGTTGGTCTCGATGAAGGCCAGAGCCACACCCGCTAACATCGCAGGGATCACCTGAGCCTGATAACCAACTTTCTCTATCACGAACAAGCCAAAGTCCCACACTTCAGGTACCGATTTACCTATCATGTAAGCGTTCATCAATTGCGGGGAAACCAAGGTCACACCGAGCGTGATGCCTAAAATAGGGGTTCCGCCGAGCTTCTTAACCGTTGCCCAACACACACCAACCGGAAGGAAGAAGAAAATAGCTTCGCCGATCAACCATAAGAAAGAGTGAACCGTTGCCCAGAATTGACTGATTTCAACGAGGGTTTTGCCGTCGAACATGCGAATGTCGCCAATCACATTACGGAAACCAAGAATCAAACCACCTGTAATGATGGCAGGCAGCAGTGGTACGAAAATTTCGGCTAAATGGGAGATACCACGCTCAAGGAAGTTCATGTTTTGACGAGCAGCCAGCTTCGCCTCATCTTTTGATGATGCCTCTTTACCTGTCTGTTCAATCAGAAGTGCGTACACTTCATCAACTTCAGTGCCAATCACAACTTGGAATTGGCCTGCATTAGTAAAACAGCCTTTTACTAGCTTCAGTTTTTCGAGTTCAGCTTTGTTGGCCTGCTCTGTATCGTTCAATACAAAACGCAGTCGAGTCAGACAGTGGCTGACACTCGCAATGTTTTCTTTACCACCGACTAACTCGATAAGACGCGCAACGTCTTGCTTCGCTATCTTACTCATACTACCCCACCCTGGTTTCATTCAATTACTCATCTAAACCATGCAAGCTATAATCACTCAGACTTAGATTTATGGGAACATTCCCAATTACGGTTATTATAATGCCCGTATGAATGATAAATTAAAATGGGAACAATCCCATTAATTGAAAGAGATCACACTCTAATTTTAATCTAAGCCGTTCAATTTCGCTTAATTGAGTGGATTATAGAATAGGAGATTGCGTATGATGAGAGATCTCTGAATTGCCTAAAAGCTGAGAGATCAATAGATTAGCAGCCAACTTACCTGCAGATTGGTAACCAGGATCAATGCTAAATACTCGTGGGAACAAGAATGAGAGAAGATCATTGCCACCAACGCCAGTCACCACCACATCTTCACGTTGTAACTCTTGCAGACGTTTGATTACGCCAAGAGCCAGTGTATCACTCGCACAGACAATCGCTTGAGTCGCAGGAGCAAGCACCTCATCCACCAACTGATAAGCGCTTTCATGATGAAGTTGACCAGTACGATAGTTCGCAATTGAACCTGTATTTTCACACCACTCGAGATAAGCCTTAAGACGCAGTTCACCGGTTGATTTATCACTAGGATCAACGCCAATGAAGCCAACCTCAGAGATCCCCTGATCTGCTAAATGCGTTAACGCACTATTGATCACCTGTTGGTTATCATAGTTAATCGACGTCACGTTCTCGGTATCCAGAGCAATCACCACCGCTTTGTGTTCCCAAGCTTCGATTGCCGGAATATCGCAGTCAGTAAAACCAAATACAATAATGCCATCAACGTTACGACGCTTTAGAACTTGCAGGTGCTCATTGGCTTTATCTCTATCAAGTTGGCTTTCCATGATCACGACATCGTAATCCGCTCGATACAACTCGGCCAGCATCGTGCTAACGGCTTTGTTTTCAGAGGGAGAGTCCAAACGAGAGATAATCACGCCGATGACTTTTTGGCTGCCACCGCGCATCGATTGCGCAGATTTTGAAGGCGTGTACCCAGATTCTTGAATTACTCTTTCCACCCTTTCACGGGTTTCAGGTTTCACTTTTGGATCATTGGTCAGAACGCGTGATACGGTTGACTTACCAACACCGGACAGCTTTGCAATATCAAGAATAGTGAGTTTTTTGCTCATAAAAAGTCTAACGTTAAAGGGAAGAGAAGAAAAAGTGAGGGTAGATTCCCTCACTTAACTGTTTGTAAATACTAGCAGTTCTTACTATGACTTACTTTTGGCAATTTCGATAGACTACGCGACCAAGTTCTAGACGCGCATTGTCACCTTTCGTGCGCAAAGTGATGCTGTTAATCATCTCTGAAGTGCCATCATCTAAGATGTATTTGGTTCCTGAGCCCGCTGGAACTTGAGTCAGGCGGTATTCATTATCAGGCAAGCGTAGTACCGCTTTTTCATTATCAAGGTAAGACACATCAAACGAGACGTCAGACTCACATTGATAAGTCGCGAATTGATCATTCGATGTTGCGCTATCAGTCTCAGGGGCTGCTGATTTAGAGCACCCAACCAATGCTACTGTACATAGAGATGCTACCAACATAGCTTTCATACTTCGTTCCTCATCTTTATATAGTCAACGACACTTAGCCTATTCACAGGTTCGAACAAACCTAATGTAAGTGCCTAATGATAGGTCCATACCTTAGTGATAAATAAAACGTTTAGCCTTTTAAGAAAGCGGGTACGTCTTTAATGCTATCAAGTACCACGCTAGCCAACGCTTCACCTTTTTCAGTGATGGGTTTACCCGTTCTTACCAAGACTTTAGTACCAACACCTGCTGCTTCTGCAGCCATCATGTCTTCCGCTTTATCGCCGATCATGACCGAGTTAGCCATATCAATCTTCAGAAAGTCACGAGCAGAAATGAACATGCCTGGCTTTGGCTTACGACATTCACAATCTTGCTTGTAGTCACCAATACCGTGCTCAGCGTGGTGAGGACAGTAATAAATGCCATCGAGCTCGACACCATTATCAACAAAGTTCCAATCCATCCACTGCGTTAAAGAAAGAAAACGGTCTTCACTAAACATGCCGCGAGCAATACCAGATTGGTTGGTCACTAGCACCAATAAATAACCCATATCTTTAAACGCTTTCGCCGCTTCAAACACACCATCGATGTATTCAAAGTCATGCTCATCATGTACGTAGCCGTGATCAACGTTAATCACTCCATCACGATCTAAAAAAACAGCAGGTTTAGACAAAATTTTGTTCTCTATCAACTCTCTATTAATCATTAATTATTACACGCTTTATTTGCTTCATCACTATCTATTTAGTTTTGCGTTCGTTAACGATTTGTTTCTAGCTTAGCCATACAATCGACGTTTAGCCGTCTAGACGTAAAAATATCTATTGACTTAGATCATAGAACACCATAGCATCGTCTGTAAATCGAGCGAGCTATCGACATATTATTCTGTTCTACCTGCACGGGTTTCTCTATGATTAAAGTGAATCAAGTCAATAAGGTTTTTTATCAAGGCACTAAAGAAATCAATGCCTTAATTGATATCAACCTCCACATTCCTCAAGGTCAAATCTTTGGAGTCATCGGCTCTTCAGGTGCAGGCAAAAGTACCCTAATCCGCTGTGTAAATATGTTGGAAGCCCCGACTTCGGGTGAAGTGATTGTTGATGGTATCGACCTAACAAAACTCAGCAAATCAGAACTTAGCGAAGCGCGCCGTAACATCGGCATGATATTCCAGCACTTCAACCTGCTGTCTTCTCGTACTGTATTTAACAATGTAGCACTGCCTCTAGAACTTGCTGGTAAAGATAAAGCGATTATTGAAGCGAAAGTCAGCGAGTTACTTGAACTGGTTGGCCTTGCTGATAAGCGTGACACCTACCCGGCAAACCTAAGTGGTGGTCAAAAGCAGCGTGTGGCGATTGCTCGCGCACTGGCCTCTGACCCGAAAGTACTGCTATGTGATGAAGCCACCAGCGCATTGGATCCAGCAACAACTCAATCTATCCTTGAGCTGCTGCGTGAAATCAACCGCAAGCTGAACATCACTATCCTGCTTATTACACACGAGATGGATGTGGTTAAAAGCATTTGTCACGAGGTTGCGATCATTGGCGGCGGTGAATTGGTAGAGAAAGGTACAGTCGGTGACATCTTTGCTCATCCGAAGACAGAGCTAGCGCATCAGTTTATTCGCTCAACGTTGGATCTGACGATCCCTGAAGATTACCAAGCACGTTTGCAAGAGACTCGCGTAAACAGCAGCTACCCGCTGGTGCGTCTTGAGTTTACTGGTGCAACGGTTGATGCTCCGCTAATGACGCAAATCGCACGTAAATTCAATATCGATGTCAGCATCTTAAGTTCTGACCTTGATTACGCCGGTGGCGTGAAGTTCGGCATGATGGTCGCTGAACTGTTCGGTAATGAAGCAGATGATAATGCTGCTATCCAATTCCTACGCGACAACAATGTAAAAGTAGAGGTGCTTGGTTATGTCCTTTAGTTTCAACGAGATTGCTGACTGGATCAGCCTTAACGGTAACCTTCTATTAGGCGCAACAGGCGAAACGCTTTACATGGTTGCTGTTGCAGGCATTGTTGGCTTCGCGGTCGGTATTCCACTAGGCGTGATTCTGCATACGACTAAAAAAGGTGGCCTGTTAGAGAACACCAAAGTAAACAAGATTCTAGGTGCGATTGTGAACGTGGGTCGTTCAGTACCTTTCTTAGTTTTGATGGTTGCGATTATTCCACTGACTAAGATGCTGATTGGTACCTTCATCGGTACAACAGCAGCGATTGTTCCACTGACGATTGGCGCTATCCCATTCGTGGCTCGACTTATCGAAAGTGCACTACTTGAAGTACCAACAGGTCTAGTGGAAGCGGCCCAATCAATGGGCGCAACACCAACACAAATCATCAATAAGGTTCTGCTTCCAGAAGCACTACCGACTATCATCAACTCAGTAACGATTACGCTAGTGACTCTGGTGAGCTACTCAGCAATGGCCGGTACTGTAGGCGGAGGTGGCCTAGGTGATGTCGCGATTCGTTACGGATTCCACCGCTACGATGTGACCATCATGGCTGTGACAGTAGTGATGTTGATTGTGCTGGTACAAATTATTCAATCAATCGGTGATTCATTAGTTCGCCGTGTTGACCACAGATAAAGACTCACACATAAAGAGTAGAGTCGTCTGAACCTAATTAAATAGATTTATTAAAAGGAGATTATTATGAAATTTAACCTTAAAGGTTTACTAACTATCGCAGCAGCAGCTTCAGCGCTAGTTCTAGCAGGTTGTGGCGATAAAGAAGTGGATACTTCTAAAGTAAAAGTTGGCGTAATGGCAGGTGCAGAAGCGCAAGTTGCTGAAGTGGCAGCTAAAGTAGCGAAAGAGAAATACGGCCTAGACGTTGAACTGGTTACTTTCACGGATTACGTAACACCAAACGCAGCTCTAGATGATGGTTCTATCGACATCAACGCATTCCAACACGCACCGTACCTAGATCAGCAAGTGGCTGACCGTGGCTACAAGCTAACTATCGCTGGTAACACGTTTGTTTACCCAATTGCGGGTTACTCTAAAGAAGTGAAATCGGTAGACGAAATCCAAGACGGTGCTCGTATTGCTGTACCAAACGACCCTACAAACCTAGGTCGCTCTCTACTTCTTCTTGAGCAACAAGGTCTTCTTGAACTTCGTGAAGGCGCAGGTCTTCTAGCTACAGTTCGCGACATCGTGGGTAACCCTAAGAACCTAACGATTGTTGAACTAGACGCAGCTCAACTGCCACGTTCTCTTGATGATGTTGCTCTATCTATCATCAACACAACTTACGCGAGCTCTATCAACCTGACTCCACAAAAAGATGGCGTATTCGTTGAAGACAAAGATTCTCCTTACGTAAACCTAATCGTTTCTCGTGAAGACAACCTAAACGCTGAAAACGTACAAAACTTCGTTAAAGCTTACCAAACTGAAGAAGTGTACAACGCAGCTTCTGACATCTTCCAAGGTGGCGTCGTTAAAGGTTGGTAATCAACTAAACGACAGCACTGTATAGATACCCGAAGGGGCTGACATAACGTCAGCCCCTTTTTTAATGATAAAGATTTGCTAGAAAGTAAAGCATCTCAGATTTAAGCGAAACAAAGTCGATTACTTCAGGTGATCCCAAGAGATGTTTGACACCAATCGGCAGTCATCACACTTGAAATAGAAAATATCGTGGATAGGCGCATCTAGCAGCCATTCACCACCACATTGCGGGCATTTGCGCTCTTTTTCATCTTTCAGGCTGATCCCACCGACACGGTATAAGTAGTAGTAGGTTGGAACCTTAGTCAGATACTCAATGCGCCCTCTTAGACCCCAACCGCGTTTAAACAGCACACTCTTCGTGTCACTGATCTCGGTTAGCGTTGCATGTTCCGCGCGACAACCACCACCCATTTGTACTTCATCACAGGCTTGCCATTCGGTCTGCCATTTCAACACGGCTTTATGGTCGCCATTGAAGGTAGGTGGATTGCGATACAAAGGGATTGGTAGCAAGCTATCGCCACTACGCAGCGGTGAACAGGTGTGCACGAATGTCGTGTATAACACCTGCCAGCTTGGTGTTTCATCTTCTGCCACTTCTTCTGAGTTCAGATCTCGACCTAGCAAACGCATTTTAGGCGCTAGTAGGCTCGCGTTAGACAAGCGATCAAAACACACTTTCACAAAGTCTGAGTGATTACGCGGGTGCAAGCTATCTTGCTCCGGGCACACAACGCGAACATAGAATTCACCATCGCCCATCACGATTGGGAACTCACGACCTAACACTTGTCCGTTATAACGAAGTGCATCCATTAAGCCATTAACCGCCTTGTCGACAGCGCTTACCGTTGTGTTATCAAAACACTCAAATTGAAGTTCTAGTACGTACATCTATTTATACCGCTGGTTGTAGCTTTTCTAAAAATTCTGCCAATGTCTCGGCGAGCACATCACGATTTTTGGTACCTAAGCGCTCCAAAATCACGTTACCCGTTAGGTTACAGATAGAGATAACATCCAGCTCAGCATCGGTCGCGGCAATGAAAACCGTTGGTTTTAGCTTCAAGCGACGCTGAGTTACTAGGTGACCCAAAATGTTTTCTTGTAGGCATTCGAAGTCTTCATCACTCCAAATCTGTAACAGAGTCAATTCGTTACCATCGAAAGTTGCGTTCATATCTGCGCTGAATTGTGCGCCGTAGAAAGTTTTGATGTCTTCATGCAGAGTCAACTCAATACCGGTTTCAACGTTGGTGAAATCCGCGAATTGCTCACGTGGATAGTGCTTCCACAACACGGCATCGCCACTCTTTTCTTCTACGCATGGCGATACGATGTCCACCAACTCCTCATTACGAGGTAAGCTTTGGTGTTTCTGCTGCCACGCGTCAACGTATCGCTGACTAAAAGAAAGTAGTGCGTCTTGAGCACGTTGAGTCATGAAAATCTCCTAAACACAAAATAATAAATAGAATCCGAGCCCTTTCCGCGCCGATTAAGCGATGACTTAATGACAGGGTAAGGGGGATTCAGTAAAATCGACCCCATTCTAATCGAATTTGAAACGAAAGTATGAGCAAATATTCTGACGCAAAAGAGCTAGCGGGTTTAACCCTTGGCCAAAAAACTGAGTACTCTAACCAATACGATGCAAGTTTATTGCAACCAGTGCCTCGTAGCCTTAATCGCGATGATCTTGCGCTAAACGGCGAGCTGCCTTTTGTTGGTCATGATATTTGGACGATGTACGAGCTTTCGTGGCTAAACACCAATGGTCTACCACAAGTGGCTGTCGGTGAAGTTTTCATCCCAGCAACCAGCCCAAATTTAATTGAATCAAAATCTTTCAAGCTGTACCTGAACAGCTACAACCAGACTCAATTTGAAAACTGGGATCAAGTAACCGAGCGCCTGACCCAAGATTTGTCGGCATGTGCAGGCGAAACGGTGATTGTGAATGTAAACTCAGTAACCGACTACACTAACCAACCTATCGTGACGAT
The DNA here is from genome assembly GCF_041471405.1 of Vibrio sp. 10N.261.52.C11. NCBI lineage: Bacteria > Pseudomonadati > Pseudomonadota > Gammaproteobacteria > Vibrionales > Vibrionaceae > Vibrio > Vibrio sp. 10N.261.52.C11. The sequence continues at coordinate 61,404 of NZ_JBFROI010000009.1, read as the reverse complement.
GGAAGGTGACTGTATCGACAACCAAGACATCCAAATCACTAGCTACGACTTTGAAGCGTCGCTGCTTGAAGGCGCTGCTGGCGAACAAGACGTTGAAGAAACACTGCACAGCCACCTATTGAAGTCGAACTGTTTGATCACCAATCAACCGGATTGGGGCAGCGTTGAGATCGCATATTCTGGTAAGCAAATTGACCGTGAAGCTCTGCTACGCTATTTAGTTTCTTTCCGTGAGCACAATGAATTCCACGAACAATGTGTTGAGCGTATCTTCACTGACATCATGAAATACTGTGCACCTTCGAAGCTAACTGTGTTCGCACGTTACACACGTCGTGGTGGTCTGGATATCAACCCATACCGTTCAACAGAGCAAGATAGACCAAGCCACAATAAGCGTATGGCTCGCCAATAATCAGGCGAGAACCACCCACACTTATTTGAACCTACCAAATCTTTAAAGGGACATTGAAATGCGTTGGTTATACGTTGTTAGTCTATTTATTTTAAGCTTAAGCACATCGGTCAATGCGTCGGTTTATTCGTCGGCGCTACTCAATGAAGCCAATAATTTGGTTGAGATCGAGCCGAGCCAAGCAAAACAAATGGCCAACAGCTACCTAACGCTGCGTGTCCTTTCTGATCAACGCGAGAAAAGCCCTTCAGCTATTTCTCGCGAAGAGACAGACTCCTCGATTCGAACACCAAACAGCAGTATCGATGCGTATAAGATCTTAGCCAAAGCGGAATACAACCTTGGCAATATGCGTATTGCGATTCAGCACATCGACAAAGCCTCCGAGCTAGCGCAAACCTATAAGCTTGATTACCTAAAAATAGATCTTCAGATCCTAAAAGTTCGCTTACTTTGGCTGAGTGATAGAAAATCAGCCAAAGCAAAATCAGAGCTCACTAACATTGAAACAAATCTAGAGTCGGTGAATAAAACCTTACGCTTAACGGAAGGCATTACCTATCGCTTGATCATGTTGAAAGCCGACATCGCCTCTTACGACAACAAGATCGATGAAGCCGAAAAGTTCTATCAAGAAGCCAAAACCTATCTCGATCAACGTTACTCTGAAAAAGTCACCATCGACTACCATATCTCCGTCGGCGAGTTTTATCTGACTCACAAAGAGTACAACCACGCGTTATCCGAGTTGTTGTATGGCTACTGGAAATCAGTAGAGGGCAATCTAAGTTCACGTTTGGCCAAGGTCAACCGCCTACTTGCGCAGCTTTTCTTTGAGCGCCAAGTGTTGGATAAAGCGTTAGAACACCTATCTCAAGCCGCTGATTTCTATGACAACTTTGAAAACTCGCCTGTCTTAGCACAAGTGCTTAAGAAAATGGGGGATGTGTACTTCTATCAAGGGAAATATAACCTTGCCTTGGTACACTTCTTCAACGTTCTTGATCACGAAAGCACTGACCGAGATATCCACCAAGTCATTGATATCCGACTAAGTCTATCGGCGACCTACTTACGCCTTTATAACTACCCTCTAGCAGAACAGTACCTAACCCGTGCCCTTGAGCTGCTGGAATATACCGACATTCCAAAGCTGGAAGGCCGTGCTGCACTGTTATCTGCAGGGTTAGCGTATCACCTACAAGAAAGCGAAGACGTGATAAAGCATGCGACACGTGCACTTGAGATCTCACGCCAGATAGAGAACATGCGCCTTTCACAACGCTCGTACTACTTACTTTCTTTGGGTTATGAACAGGCAGGTCGTCCACAGCAAGCATTGGCAAACCTCAAGCAATACAACAGCCTTGTCTCTCTAGAGCAGCAAAAACTCAACCGTGTTGGCGAAGACGCGTTCCGTCAACAGAAAGAATTTGCCGAACAAACCCTGCACTACGCAGGCCAAGCGCAAGAGCTAGAGCAATACAAACTGGAGCATCGTAAGTTCCAAAAAATATCGTTCGCCCTATTCCTGTTCAGCATTGTCTTGTTCTTCTTTGTTCTGCGCCGTGGCTATCTCATTCAAACCTTAGCCAAAGAAGTGGACTCACTGCGCACCGACCTATTTACGCACTCACGTTCAAAGCTTCCGAACTTAAGAATGCTCAATGCGAAGCTCTCTAACTCGCTGGAACAAACCAGCCAGACCTTCGAACAGTGGCAACTTGGCGAATTGATTCATGAGCCACTCAACGACCGCTTACGCTTCGTGATGATTGATTTACCGTTCTTACGCAATATGTACACGCAGAACGGTTACAAAGCCGGTCTAGAACTGGAAGACGCTTTCGGTGAATTCCTAAAATCTAAGCTTGAAGGCCCAGCTCGTGTCTACCACTTCTCGGATGCGAACCTGCTTTATATCGAGCCAAACGCGGACCGTGATTTGTCGCCTGAGGACATGTTCAGAAAGATTCAGTCTTGGGTGAATGACTTCGAAACAGAGCGAAACATCAACCGAACGGTCCGTATGGGCATCGCTGACTACCCATTCTTGCCACGCGCTTACACCGCAATTAACGATCAAGAGCTGCTCGACGTATTGTTGATGTCGACCAATCTCGCCCGTGAGATCAGTCTCAAAGAGCGCAGTAGCCAATGGGTCTATCTAAAAGCTATCGATAATGCACCAGCAGCGAGCCTTGCAACTGGTAACATAAGAGAAGCGTGTAAACATGCGATTAATCAAGGGTTAATAAAAATACAATCCTCGTACCAGAATGAGGACAACATCAAAAAAATGCTAAAAGATGACTGATTTGCGAGCGGTTAAGAGCAGCAAGTCGTGACCTTATTTTTAGTTTTGTTATTATCGATGTAACGGAATTTCATCAAAATGATCGAGATCGGTCTACGCGGCGCTAATAAATACATCTATGGGCATTCTTGAAAAAGACATTCAGGCGCAACTCCACCAGCTGAAATCTCAGTTGGAGCAGGTCCGTTTGACGCAAAGAGACACCTCATTCAAGTTTATTAGAGAACAGAAAGTTCTAAAGCGTATCGTCACGTCTTTAAGTGATGCATGTGTTGGTAGTAACAGCCATTTAGATGAAAACCTCATTGCCCTTAGGGAAGAGCTAGAAAAGCAAAAAGACATTAGCTCAATGATCCCAAAACTGGCAGTATTAGAAAGGATGCTTAAGCAGAAAACGTTGGCTATGGATAAACAGAACGGGTATCTGGACGATAGCATTAAGCACAGTGGGGAAACGCTGCAGCGCATAACTGGCCTTCCAGCACAGCTCAAACGCGACCTACGAAACTTACTTAGCTTCTCCGAATGCAATGGCAGTCAGAAAGTCGACCACGCCATGAAACTTCTCGGTATTTATGAGCGTGCCATAAAGATTATGGCGAATAACTCACGCACCCATTTTGCTGACGCTGCGCACTCTCCGGAACAAGAGCTCCTTTCCGACCTATCAAACGAACTACAACATCTGATCACTGAACTCGACTTCGAGGGTGAATCGGGTGATCTGCTTACCGATATTCGAGCGAAGCTGCTGCTTGGTGTTTCCACACAAAACCTACTTGAGCTAACACTTCAGATCCTCAAACTGGTTATTGAAGGCACCAACCTAGAACGTAAGAAGTCTGAACAATTCATCGATCAGCTTAATTCTTCTTTAGCGTCCAGCATCAAAACGGCAGACCAAAATGCCGACCAGAGCCAGAGCTACTTTGAGCACCGACAAGGTCTAAACTCTGAGTTAAATGAACTAGTCACTAGAAGCCAAAGCTCGGTAGATAAAGCGAAAGATATTGATAGTTTAAAGCTGTCGATTAATCCGCTACTCAGTGAAATCGCCTCTCTTTCGGAAAGGCTGAACCACGCAGAGCAAAAAGAACAAGCTCTGATAGAGAGAATGAGTTACGGAAAGACTCAGTTAGATTCACTCTATGAAGTGACGCAAGATTACCGTAAGCGCTTGGAAGATCAGGCTCAGCGTATGCTGCTTGATCCTCTAACCAAGGTTTACAATCGCACTGCCTTTACTGATCGCTTAGAGCTTGAGTATCGCCGCTGGATCCGCGCGCAACACTCGCTACGCGTAGTACTGCTCGACATCGACAACTTCAAAGCAATTAACGATAGCTTTGGTTACACCGCGGGCGACAAAGCACTCAAGATCATCGCAAGAACTATTACCAAAGAAGCAGGCACCACCGATACTGTGGCACGTTTTTCAGGTGAAGAGTTTGTGTTATTGCTGCCAGAGCAAACCGATGAATATTGCCATCAGGTGATTCAGAACATTCAAACTCAAGTAAGCCGCCTGCCCTTTAAATTCCGTGACCAGCAAATCACGATCACTTTATGCGCGGCAAGTACTCAGTTTAAAGAGTCAGATACACCTGAAGAAGTGCTAGAGCGACTCAATAAGACTCTAAATAAAGCAAAACAACGCGGTACCAACCAACTTGTTTGGCACTAGGCCAGCCCTAGATTTAATTTATTTCATTTTTTCAAATACTTATCACATACCATTTCCCTCAATGTTTGCTAAGCTAATGATTAACATTCGCTTAACAAGCATTCATGGCAAGCAACGCTGTCGTATCCGTTTCGTCTGGTTAACTCTCTCCTACCTTTAACCAAACACTTTCAACGTTTGCTTCTCACTCTCGAGCCAGAGGGTCACTTCAACGTCCCCTGCTCTTTTCAACAAGGAGGCACTATGATCACTCATATCAGCCCTGCCGGTAGCATGGATTTACTCTCTCAACTTGAGGTTGAGCGTCTTAAGAAAACCGCGTCTAGTGATCTATACCAACTGTATCGTAACTGTACGTTAGCGGTACTCAACTCAGGTAGCCACACCGACAACTCCAAAGAGCTACTCGACAAGTATCAGTCATTTGATGTTGAAGTGGTGCGTCGTGAGCGTGGTATCAAGCTCGAACTAAGCAACCCACCAGAGCATGCCTTTGTCGACGGTGAAATCATCAAGGGTATTCAAGAACATCTATTCTCAGTGCTGCGTGACATTGTCTACGTCAACATGCACTTGGCCGATAACCAAAGGCTTAACCTCACCAACGCAACTCACATCACCAATCTTGTGTTTGGTATTTTGAGAAACGCAGGAGCACTCACACCCGGCATCGAGCCTAACCTGATTGTATGTTGGGGTGGTCACTCTATTAATGCCAGCGAATACCAATACACTCGTGAAGTCGGTAATGAGCTCGGCCTCCGTGAACTGAATATCTGTACCGGTTGTGGACCGGGTGCAATGGAAGGCCCAATGAAAGGGGCTGCCATTGGTCACGCGAAGCAGCGTTACACCGATCATCGTTATCTGGGGCTTACCGAGCCTTCGATCATTGCGGCTGAGCCACCAAACCCAATCGTCAACGAACTGGTGATCATGCCAGATATTGAGAAGCGTCTTGAGGCGTTTGTTCGTATGGCACATGGCATCATCATTTTCCCAGGCGGCCCCGGCACGGCCGAAGAGCTGCTGTACATCTTAGGGATCATGATGCACCCGAATAACGCCGAACAGCCAATGCCGATTGTGTTAACGGGCTCGAAAGAGAGTGAGGCTTACTTCCGCTCAATCGATAAGTTCATTGGGGAAACTCTAGGGCCTGATGCTCAGAAACATTACGAGATCGTGATTGATGACCCAGCACGCGCTGCGAAAATCATGAAACAAGCGATGCCAGATGTGCGTTCTCACCGTAAAGAGACCGGTGATGCCTACAGCTACAACTGGTCACTGCATATTGAGCCTGAGTTCCAACTGCCATTCGACCCAACACACGAATCTATGGCGGCGCTTGATCTTCATATGGACCAAAAAACAGAAAGCCTAGCCGCTAATTTACGTAAAGCGTTCTCAGGCATTGTGGCTGGTAACGTCAAAGCAGAGGGTATTCTGGAGATCGAGAAGCACGGCCCATTCCTAATTGATGGCGACAAAGAGCTAATGACCAAGATGGACCAACTGCTGAATGACTTTGTTGAGCAACATCGAATGAAGTTACCGGGAGGGACCGACTACGTGCCTTGCTATAAAATCGCCTCACGTGATTAAGGCGTTTACGTTACCAACGTTTCAACTCACCAAGTGATACGTTACTATAAGGGGCTAGCAGCCCCTTTTTTATTGCCTATTTAGTGGAAACTTATGTCTATCCATCTTGTTATTATCGATGCCTTAAACCTCATCCGACGCGTGCACTCTGTTCAGCCGGATCCAACCGATATAGCAAGAACCATTACCACCACAATTCGCACTCTCAATAAGATTCTGAATGAATCAAAGCCCACCCACATCATCGCGGTATTTGATCACCATTTACAAGACCGTGGCTGGCGCGCAGATGTGCTTCCTGCTTATAAGCAGAATCGTAAACCGATGCCAGAACCATTGATGAAAGGCCTTGATGCTATTCAACAAGCTTGGTGGGAGTTAGGCATTGATTCACTGCTGTCTGATGGCGATGAAGCGGATGATCTCGTCGCAACACTGGCAAAGAAAGTGGCTGACCACGGAGAAACCGTCACCATCGTCTCGACGGATAAGGGCTACTGCCAACTGTTGTCACCAACGCTTCAGATCCGAGATTACTTCCAGCACCGCTGGTTAGATAAACCCTTTATCGAAGCTGAGTTTGGCGTTAAACCTGAACAACTGGCGGATTACTGGGGATTAACGGGCGTAAGCTCAAGCCAAGTACCGGGCATCCCAGGTATCGGGCCAAAAGCAGCCAAAGAGATATTGACCACTTACCCAGATATCGAAGCGGCCTATCAAGCAGAAGATCTGCCGAAAAAATATCGTAAGAAGTTCGACGAACACATCGAATCCGCTCGTGTATGTAAGCAAGTATCGGCACTCAAAACCGATATTGATTTAGGGTTCAACCTGCAAGATATTCGTTACGAAGCAAACGCTTAAGTCGCTGTGACTCGATAATATTGATACAAAAAATGCCCCTTAAAGGAGCATTTTTTATCACTGACACACTAACGTAAATATTAGTGCGGTGAGATGTTTGAAAGCGCCTGAATGTGGACCGTGATCTCTTCGCGATCGTGGTAAAGGTGCTTAGCCTGCATCTTGAACTTCACTTTGTTCTCAATCAGGAACACTTTTAGGTTCTCGATATCTTGCAGTACTTCATCGTAACGGCCTTTCATAGGCAGTTTAAGGTTGAACAGTGCTTCTTTCGCCCAGCCTTTGATGATCCACTCACCCATAAGGTGAGCAACACGAGCTGGCTTCTCAACCATGTCACAGATAATCCAAGTTACGTTCTTACGGTCTGGTTCAAACTTAAAGCCATCCACCATGTGGTGCTTAATTTGACCTGTTTCCATTAGGCTGTCTGCCATCATGCCGTTATCAACACAGTGAACGAACATCGAGCGCTTAACCAATTGGTAAGTCCAACCACCTGGACATGCACCTAAATCAACACCCCACATACCTGGAGCCAAACGCTCGTCCCACTCATCACGAGGGATGAATACGTGGAATGCTTCTTCTAGCTTCAATGTAGAACGGCTTGGCGCATCTGATGGGAACTTCAGACGAGGGATACCCATAAAGAACTGGGAGTTGTTCGTTGGGTAAGAGTAACCAACAAAACAGTGGCCCGGAGCGATGAAGCATAAATGAAGCACAGGCTTCTTAGCGTTATCTTTCGCTGTCATCAGGCCTTTACCACGCATCGCTTGACGCATCGGCACGGTAAATTTACGGCAGAACTTCAAAAGCTCTTTTGCTTCGTTAGTATCTGGCGTTTCAATACGGATATCACCACAACGAGGGAAACCTTCTTTCTCAGAAAGCGCCTCAAGAATTGGAGAAATACGGTCATCGGTTGGCAGGTCTTTAATTTCAACAGCCACTGCCAACATTTGACGAGCAAAGATCAGTGATTGGAAATCGATCTCTTTGATCAACTTGTCCGCTTCACCTGCTTGGTAACATTCAAACAATACAAAACCTGTATTGTTCTTTAGGCGAGGAAAACCAAACACTTCCAGTTGTGTTGCCTTGTCTTGAATTTCGCCAGCACATTCTTTTTCAAAACCAGAGCGACAATAAAGTAGTACGTGTTTCACTGAGTTACCTCTTTTATATTCAAAGCAGCGAAGGAGAAGACTCCCCAACCAATGATAAATAGTAGACCACCAAACGGAGTGATAGGGCCAAACCATTTTATTCCTGTCAGTGCCAAGCCATAAAGGCTGCCACTAAAACAAAGGATGCCGATGATAAAGCAAATTGCCGCAATGAAAAAATATTTTTGTGATTTAGCGCCAAGTTTCATCTGCAGCAGAGCGCCACACGCCAATATCGCTAGAGTATGGATAAATTGGTACTGAACACCCGTCTCAAACACGCCTAGCAGATATTCAGACAAGATAGCTTTCAAACCGTGAGCTGCAAAGGCGCCAAGCATCACAGCAACCGCACCAGAGATGCCAGCAAACATGAGTAAATACTTACTTCTCATTGAGTACCTCTTTGATAAACGCTGATAACTTCTCAACGGTTAACGCAATATTCTGCTGCTCGGTGTAACCAGAACTCTTACGAGGTTTAAAGCTGTGGTCGCCATCGGGAATAAATTCAACACGAATAGAATCAGACAGATCAAAATCAGCAAACTCTTCACGCTTACCAAAGGTATCGCGCTCACCTTGTAAAATGAGGCATGGCTTTGCTAACTCAGCCAGATGCTCACCTTTGTATTTCTCGGGTTTACCTGGTGGGTGGAAAGGAAAGCCTAAACACGCCATTGCGGCCACCTTATCAAGTTCAGACAAATGGCTCGCCATACGCCCTCCCATCGACTTACCACCAATCACAAGCTTATCGGCATCAACCTGCTCAATAATCTCTTGATAGGCTTCAAGTAGCTTAGGCGCTCTGTCAGGTGGACGACGCTTACCATCTTCAGCACGTTTAATCATGTAAGGGAAGTTGAAACGAATCACTCGTATCCCTTTAAAGGCTAACCCTTTGGCTACCGACTGCATGAACTCATGCTCCATGCCTGCGCCAGCACCATGGGCAAAGATAAAGGTGATGGGATTGTCTTCACCATCAATGATGACGTTATTCATCGAGTAAGTCCTCTTGTTCACTTTGCGCTTTCGCTAGCATCCAGTCGCGGAAGGTAGCAATACGACCCATGTCGGCTTGTTTCTCATGACAAACCACATAGAAGGCGTTCTTACTCACCAACACTTCATCAAAAGGCGCAATCAAACGACCCGCTTCGATTTCAGGCTGCGCCAACACGTTGTTACCCAGAGCAATGCCCTGGCCGTGAGCCGCTGCCTGCAGCACCATGGTTGAGTGACTGAAGATAGGGCCGTGATTAACGTTTACCCCATCGATGCCATTTTGCTTAGCGAACTGTTTCCAATCCTTTCGAGAAGTATCATGCAATAGCGTATGACATGCTAAATCACTGAGAGATTCTAATGGTTTTACTCCTAGCAGCACGGAAGGTGAGCAAAGAGGGATCAAGTATTCTTGGTAAAGCTTATCGGCTCTAAGCCCCGACCAATTACCTCGGCCATAATAGATAGCGACGTCTACATCATCGGTTAGCGAGCCTTCATCCATATCAACGGCTTTGATTCTTACATCAATATCAGGCTCTTGCTGATTAAAGTCAGCGAGCCTTGGTACCAACCATTGAATAGCAAAACTCGGCGGTAAACTGATGGTCAATGCGCCCTTCTCACTTCGCTCCAGCACTTTGTCTGTCGCTTCTGCTAGTGATGTGAAAATATCTTTGATATCTAAGAAGTAGCTTTGACCTTCTTCAGTTAGCAGCAAAGAGCGGTTTCTTCGGCGAAACAGCTTCAAAGATAAGAATTCTTCAAGCGCTTTGATCTGATGACTGACTGCCGCTTGAGTAACAAACAACTCTTCTGCAGCACGCGTAAAACTCAAGTGTCGAGCTGCAGCTTCAAACACTCTTAGCGAGTTTAATGGGGGTAATCGACGAGACATAGTTACTCTCTAAATAAGCATTAGTTTTTTTTATCTGAAACATTATAATTTGTCCATTGCCTAGCAGCCAGAGAAATTCTATATTTCATCCCGCAGCAGCTAGCCTGAACGGCTTGATTCTCTCTAGAATCAATTGGCTTAGCTCCTGCGATGTTGTGTTTGCAAACTCGTTCTTTTCGAGTTGGGTAGAGTTCTACCAAATGTTTTGTTGCAGTTTATACTGAAACGAGGCATGTACTTCCTGTATTTATTTTGACCTGTCTGTCAAATTTGTTTACACCGCCTTATGGGCGGTGTTTTTTTATGTGCAAAGAAATGTAACAACAAGTTTATCAATAGCTGTGCTAATTAATCTTTATTATTTTTCATCGCCAATCACAGAATCAGACACCCACTCAAATAATCAACTGAACACATACAAATAGCACCATTGAGTTGCACTAAAAAGTAACAGAATACTTCAAGATACTCACACTTCTTCGGTACTTATAAACCCGTTTAGAGCTTACTCTTTCTATCAATCAAAAATTTTAAAGCTGAGCATGACGATAGCACGCCCAAACTCACGCCTCTGTCTGACTACTGTAAATCATTCACAATAGAAAATAAAAAAGCCGCTTACTTTTCAGTAAACGGCTTTGCAAAATGATTAACGCTTGGTCAACACACCACTATGGGCGGTAAACCTTAACGTTATGGAAGCCCTGCTCTTGTAGGTAAAGTGCCTGTAGACGGCTCATTACACCACGGTCACAGTACAGCAAGTACTCTTTCGCTTGGTCTAGGTCGCCAAACTGAGTCGAAAGCTTGAAGAATGGGATGTGTTTAATTTCAACACCCTCGATCTCTAATGGGCTTTCGTCTTCTTCTTCTGGGCTACGGATATCAAGAACGATAGCGTGCTCAGCAACAGCTTGAACTTGTTCAACTTCAGGCGCTTGCTCTTGGCTCTCTTTCTCGATGTCACGGATATCCATAACACGAGCGTTCTCGATCACTTGATCCAGCACTTCAAAGTTAAACTTAGCTTCTTCTGCTTCCAGTTTGCCTTTCTTCGCTTTCACTGTTGGCTTCTTAGAAATAACACCACAGTACTCAGGCATTACCTTAGCGAAGTCTTCAGTACCGATGATACGAGAAAGGTCGATGATGTCTTCTTTATCCCAGTTGATCAGTGGACGAAGGATCAAAGTGTCCGTCACGTTGTCGATATGACGCAGGTTAGTTAGCGTTTGGCTAGAAACCTGACCAAGAGCTTCACCCGTTACTAGTGCTTCGATACCGAAACGCTCTGCAACCATACCACCAGCACGCATGAACATACGCTTAAGAACAACGCCCATTTGGCCATCTTCAACGTTCTCAAGGATTTCAGCAACCACAGGTTCAAAGTCTACAGAAATGAACTTCACCTTTGCAGATGAGCCGTATTTATTCCATAGGTAGTGAGCCACTTGTTTAACACCAATCTCGTGCGCTGGGCCACCAAGGTTGAAGAAACAGTAGTGAACCTTAGAGCCGCGTTTGATGTGCAGGTAGCTTGAAACACCAGAATCAAAGCCGCCAGAGATCAAGCTCAGTAGATCTTCTTGAGTACCAAGAGGGAAGCCACCGAGGCCTTTGTGACGAGCTAGAACTTGGTTTAGCTTGTCGTTAGCCACTTCAACCTTAACGGTTACATCAGGGTTCTTAAGTCGAACTTTCGCTGACTCAACTGCTTGGTTTAGACCGCCGCCTACGTAGCGCTCAAGTTCAATAGAGGTAAAGTCATGCTTACCACGACGCTTAGCACGTACAGAGAAAGTCTTGCCTTCAATGTCAGCACGGCTGCGTTCTAGTACTTGCTCGTAAATATCGTGCAAGTCTTTGAATTCAGACTGTTGAACTTCAAGAGAGTGGTGAATACCTGGAGTGTGAGTCAGAGCCTCTAACACTTCTGCGTAGTACTGGTCACTCTCAGACGTCACTTCAATATGATCGCGACGGTTGAATACCGCAACACTTTCACAGCGACGTTGAATAACGTTACGAATGTTGCACTCTAGAATCCTTGTGAAGCGCTTACGCACCGATTCACTTTTTACAAAAATTTCCGGATGGGGCTTAACAATAAATTTCATAGTACTTTCACAACATTAATGTTCAAAATTTTGAAAACGCTCATCGCCAAGTAAATTAGAGAATTTACACAGCACTTGAAGCAAGAATAGATCATATCTAAATCTAAGGGCGCGAATTATACATGAGAAAGTGAAGCAAGGAAAAGAGTGCTTGCTGTAACACCATCATTAAACCGCTTGTTATTAACAGTAGCAGGTTTCGAAACGACATAAATGCCGCAGAGAGAACCATTGAAGACCAGCAAACAAAAAGCCCAACCTCATTATAAGGTTGGGCTTTCGATGCTATCTGCATGTTACCGTGTGTACACGTATCGGCTATTCATTAATAACAGGCACTTCGTCACTGTAAAGCGGCTCGCCCTGCATGATGCTGATTTCAACGCGGCGGTTGAGGCTACGTTGCCATTCAGTATCGTTCGGCTCGACTGGCTCGGTATCCGCCATGCCGCGTACTCTCAAGCGTTGATGAGAGAAACCACGCACCTTTTCCATCTCTTGAGCAACAGACACTGCTCGCTGTGATGACAAGTCCCAATTAGATCGATAAAGCTCGGAATCAAGACGTTGATTATCGGTGTGCCCTGAGATTCGAACGATACCCGGAACATCTTTCACCAACTCAGCAACCTGTCTCACCAAAGGTCGGAACTTAGGCTGTAGGAAAGCAGAACCCGATGGGAATGCACCCTTCTCACGAATTCGAATCACAATCTGCTGGCCAAGGTTTTCAACTTCAATCGCGCCTTGGTCTATCTCTCGCTCCAACGCCTTCTTGATGCTTTCCATCAAGGTTTCCATCTCTTGCGATTGAGCTTCAGCTTGTTGTTGCTGTTGGTCTGACTCAGAGTTTTGATTGTCGTGAGTCGAAACCTCTGGCGACTTGCCTCCGGTCATCTTGCCTTGATCACGCATGGTACCGCCAGCACGCTCAGATTCACCTTCATGAAACTCAAGCGTTTGCTGCGTAATATCAATCGTCTGCTGCATGATCACATCAATCGGTGTCGGCTCTGGACGACCAGGTCGAAACTCTTGTGCAATGATGCTGGTGCCTTTAGGAATGTCTTTCACTTCCAAGCGGTTTTGTACACCAAACGCAAATTTCATCGAGCCAGCGATCTGTTTGAACTTCAGTACGTCCATCTCAGAGAATGAGAGCAGCAGTACGAAGAAACACATCAGCAGTGACATCAAGTCAGCAAATGTCCCCATCCATTGAGGCAATCCCGGAGGAGGACATTTACATGGATTTTCTTCATCCATCTTCAACTCCTCTTACGCAGGTTCACCATCAATCGTACGCTTACCTTCGTTTAGGTAGCTCTTCAGGTAACCATCGATTACTCGTGGGTTCTGACCATCTTGAATCGCGAGTACGCCATCCATAACCAAACGACGGTTGAGTGTCTCTTGGTCACGACGCAGCGCAAGCTTGTCGGCAATTGGGAAGAACACCATGTTCGAAAGAATCGCACCATATAGGGTGGTTAAAAGTGCCACCGCCATCGCAGGGCCGATCGCTTTTGGATCATCCATGTTAGAAAGCATGGCAACCAAGCCAACCAAGGTACCAATCATACCCATCGCGGGTGCTACATCACCAAATGCAGAGAACACCTTCGCGCCCTGCTCATGACGCTCTGTGGTTAATGCGATGTCTTTTTGCAGTGCAGCACGAACTACATCTCCATCATGGCCATCCACCAAAAGATCGATGCCCTTTTGCATGAAACTGTTGTTAATTTCCATCTCTTCCAGTGCTAAAAAACCACCTTTACGAGCCGCATCAGCCATCTCTACAACTTTCGCAATAAGATCTTCAGGCTCATCCGCTTTAAACATAAAAGCTTTGCCTGCGATTTTAGTCGCACCAAAGAACTGTCCCATGGTGAACTTCATTAGAACAACAAAGGTTGAGCCCCCAACTACGATCAAAATGGATGTCGTGTCATAGAACATCCCGAGGCTTCCACCTAGGATCATTGCCATAATTACAAAGGCAAATCCACCAATCAAACCTATTAGGGTTGCTAAATCCACTGAGCACTCCTCATGCTTTTTTGTAGCTCTATGTCGACGATAATCTTTGTATCGGCAAGACTATAAGATCTTTTAGTAAATTCTTGGCCTAAGTATCACACTTTTCGTTTTTGAATCCCAACTATTGGCTTACTTTGCTCTTATACGTAGCGCATAAACTCGATAAAGCTAAGGTTATTCAAGCAAAGTGCGTTCAAGCCCCTTAAAAACGAACTTTCTAGCAAAATTTCTTGGTTACATTTGACCATCTCAGCGGCCTAGGGTAACGTTCGTTCATCTTTCCAAACGCAGATTTATTATGGCTACTAAGAAACCTGAAAATATGAGCTTTGAAGCAGCAATCGAAGAGCTTGATGGCTTGGTTGATCAACTAGAAAATGGTGATCTAGCTTTAGATGATGCGCTGAAAAAGTTCGAACGAGGCATCTCCCTCGCTCGTGCCGGTCAAAGCAAACTAAACGATGCTGAACAGCGTGTTAGCATCCTACTGCAAAATGATGAAAACGCAGAACTTAGTGACTTTAACCCACAACCAGAATAACGAATTGTATGAGATCCCCTATGATTGAGACTTTATTGTCTTATCAAGCACGTAATAACGAGCAACTGAACCTTTGGCTTGATCGCCTACCACACCAAGATCAGAACCTGATCAACGCGATGCGTTATGGGTTACTTTTAGGCGGTAAACGCGCACGTCCATTTCTTGTCTACATTACAGGGGAAATGCTCGGCTGCACCGCTGAAGAACTCGACACTCCAGCATCTGCAATCGAATGTATTCATGCCTATTCTCTGATTCACGACGACCTTCCAGCAATGGACGACGATGAACTGCGTCGTGGCCATCAGACTTGTCACATCAAATACGATGAAGCAACGGCAATTTTAACTGGCGATGCACTACAAACTCTCGCGTTTACTATACTTGCGGAAGGTACATTAAGTGCTGACGGTGAAAGCAATCGCGTTCGAATGATTCAACGCCTAGCCGAAGCCTCTGGTGCACAAGGTATGTGCATTGGACAAGCACTTGATATTGAAGCTGAAAACCGCTCTGTCACGCTAGAAGAGTTAGAAGAAGTTCACCGCAATAAAACGGGCGCGCTAATGAAATGTGCGATTCGTTTAGGTGCTCTCGCTGCTGGTGAAAAAGCGTTTGAAGTGATGCCTCAATTAGACAAGTACGCCGACGCCATTGGATTAGCATTCCAGGTTCAAGATGATATTTTAGATATCACTGGCGATACTGAAACTTTGGGTAAGCCACAGGGTTCTGACCAAGAATTGAACAAAAGCACCTACCCTTCTTTGCTAGGTTTAGAGGGCGCTCAAGAAAAAGCGCAAACTCTGCTACAGGAAGCGCTTCAAGCTTTGGCTGCAATCCCATACAATACCCAGTTACTCGAAGAGTTCGCCCGATACGTCATCGAGCGCAAGAACTAAGACAATAAGCGCGCATTACCTATGACTCTTGATATATCAAAGTACCCAACTCTTGCTTTGGCTGATAAGCCAGAGGATTTGCGTCTACTTCCAAAAGAGACGCTGACACAGCTTTGTGATGAATTACGTACCTATCTTCTTAACTCAGTGAGCCAGTCAAGTGGTCACTTAGCGTCAGGCTTAGGTACAGTAGAGCTGACAGTTGCTCTGCACTATGTGTACAACACGCCTTTTGACCAGTTGGTTTGGGATGTTGGTCACCAAGCATACCCGCACAAAATTCTTACAGGTCGTCGCGACCGCTTGTCGACTATCCGTCAAAAAGATGGACTGCACCCATTCCCATGGCGTCAAGAGAGCGAATACGATACCCTTTCTGTTGGTCACTCTTCAACATCGATCAGTGCTGCACTTGGTATGGCTATCAGTTCGAAGAAAGAAGGCAAGAACCGTAAAGTCGTGAGTGTGATTGGTGATGGCGCGATTACTGCGGGTATGGCATTTGAAGCCATGAACCACGCGGGCGATATTCACAATGACATGCTGGTTATCCTGAACGATAACGAGATGTCGATCTCTGAAAACGTAGGTGCGCTAAACAACCACCTAGCTCAAGTTCTTTCTGGCAGTCTTTACACGTCAATTCGTGAGGGCGGCAAGAAAGTGCTATCAGGCGTTCCGCCGATTAAAGAGCTGGTTCGTCGTACAGAAGAACATCTAAAAGGCATGGTTGTCCCTGGCACCATGTTCGAAGAGTTAGGCTTTAACTACATTGGCCCAATTGATGGTCACGATGTCAATGAGCTGATTAAAACGCTTAAGAACATGAGAGACCTTAAAGGCCCTCAGTTCCTGCATATCATGACTAAGAAAGGCAAAGGCTACGAGCCAGCTGAGAAAGATCCAATCGGTTACCACGGCGTACCGAAATTCGATCCAGCACACTCAAGTCTGCCTAAGAGCACCAGCTCTAAACCAACTTTCTCTAAGGTTTTTGGTGACTTCCTGTGTGATATGGCGGCGCAAGATCCTAAGCTAATGGCGATCACGCCTGCAATGCGTGAAGGTTCTGGCATGGTGCGTTTCTCGAAAGAGTACCCAGAACAATACTTCGACGTAGCAATTGCTGAGCAGCATGCTGTGACCCTAGCAACGGGTATGGCGATTGCCGGTGATAAGCCGATTGTCGCTATCTACTCGACGTTCCTACAACGTGGCTACGATCAACTGATCCACGATGTGGCTATCATGGACTTACCGGTCATGTTCGCTATTGACCGTGCAGGTCTTGTCGGTGCTGATGGTCAAACACACCAAGGTGCGTTCGACTTAAGCTTTATGCGTTGTATTCCAAACATGGTGATCATGGCGCCAAGCGACGAAAACGAATGTCGCCAAATGCTTTACACTGGCCACCAGCATACAGGTCCAAGTGCCGTTCGTTACCCTCGCGGTAATGGTATGGGTACTGAGATACAAAATAAATTTACCGCGCTTGAGATTGGTAAAGGTCGTATCGTTCGCGAAAGCGAAAAAACAAAAGATGGCTCGAAAGTCGCTATCTTAAGCTTTGGTACTTTCCTTGAGAGTGCACTTCAAGCCGCTGACGTCATCGATGCGACAGTTGCAGATATGCGCTTTGTGAAACCACTCGATGAAGCTCTGATCAAACAACTTGCTGCTGACCACGATGTACTGGTAACTATCGAAGAGAATGCGATTGCAGGTGGTGCGGGCGCAGGTGTGATTGAGTTCTTGATGCAAGAGAAACTGCTGATGCCAGTATTGAACCTTGGCCTACCAGACAAGTTCATTGCTCAAGGTACGCAAGGCGAACTGCATGAAGAGCTTGGTTTGGACGCGAAAGGCATTGAGAAGTCTATCACTGACTATCTTGCCAAGTAGCTTTAATACGTAAGCTCGTAAGCTCCGCAAACAAAAAAGGTTGGCCCTAGGGTCAACCTTTTTAGTATCTGCTAATTAGTTTGGTGTATCGCCAACTAAACCTTAGCCCTTCAGTTAACTCACACTAACCAACCAGCGAAATGTGCCACGGCATACAACGAAATAGCCGCCATAATACCCGCTACAATATCGTCAATCATGATACCTAAACCGCCGTGAATTCGTGCATCTAACCAACCAATCGGCCATGGTTTCACCATGTCAAAGAAGCGGAAAAGCACAAAACCAGTCAGCAGCCACTTCCAGTCATCAGCAGGGATATTCAACATAGGCACTAAGCTCATGGTGATCCAAAAGCCCGCGAACTCATCCCAAACGATAGAACCGTGGTCATGCACGCCCATATCATCAGACGTTACTTGGCAGATCTTAATACCAATAATGCAGCTTACCACCACCACGGCAACGTAAGCAGGAAACGGTAGCTGAACCAACAATAGGTACAACGGAATTGACGCAAGCGTGCCCATTGTGCCGGGAATAATAGGCGATAAGCCACTGCCAAAACCCGTTGCTAAGAAATGCCAAGGATTTTTAAGAGAAATAAGAGAAAGTGGGTTTGTCATCAATTAACCTTAAAGTGATCGTAACCAGTTAAGTTCCAGCTTAGTGGTTCACCATTATTGTGTAATTCAAAATATTCTACAGGTCTTATCTGGCCAATGCAGGTGACTTTTGTACCTGTGTGTGACAAAGCACTTTCCAGCGACCCTTTATTCTCTTCTGGTACAGTAAAGCACAGTTCGTACTCTTCACCACTCGTTAGCGCATACTGCTGAGCTGAAGTGATATCAGGAGCGAACTGACGTAACTCTGGAGAGATAGGCAGCGTGCTTACATCAATACTCGCGCCAACTTGAGAACGCTTAAGGATATGTTTTAAATCAGCAATAACGCCATCAGAGATATCAATCGCAGATGAAGCAAGGTTCACTAGAGCCTGACCCGCTAACACTCGTGGGGCGCTCACATAATGTCTCTCTTCAAGCTCAGCAGCATAGGGCTTCGCTCTGTTCTGCTCAGGGTTAAGTAACACTTCTAAGCCAGCTTTGCTGTCACCTAGATTACCTGTTACGTAAATCCAGTCGCCCACTTTCGCGCCATCTCTGCGCAGCGCTCGTCCTTCAGGAACAAAGCCCTGTACCGTCAGTGTCAGGCTTAGTGGACCTTTGGTTGTGTCGCCACCAATTAACTGAATACCAAAGTAGTCTGCGAGTTTAAAAAAGGAGTCACAGAAGGGAGCAAGCCATGCTTCATCGATTTCAGGCATGGTTAAAGCAAAAGACACCCAAGCAGGCGTCGCGCCCATTGCAGCAAGGTCACTGATATTGGAAGCCAACGCTTTGTGTGCCACCCAAGCCGGATTCGCCTCAGCTAAGAAATGGGTACCAGCCACTAAGGTGTCCGTGCTGATCGCTATCTCAACATTGCCCGGCGCTTTGACCAAAGCACAATCATCGCCAGCAGCTAGAAGAACGTCTTTACGTTGTGGTTGTCGATTTACAAAATATTTTTCAATCAGGTTAAATTCGCCAGACATCACATGCCCTATCTTTAGTCTCATAAAAATCGCCGTAATCATGGATATTACAGAAATTTAGTTACAAAAAAGGCCAGCATAAAAGCTGACCTTTAGATTCAATATACGAACGTCTTATTTCTTACGAACGTGCGGTGCAGCTTTATCAAGCACACCGTTAACAAACTTATGGCTGTCTTCTGCTGCAAATACTTTTGCAAGCTCGATAGCTTCGTTGATAACCACTTTGTATGGTACATCTTCGCGACGAGTCATCTCGTACATAGCTAAACGTAGAAGCGCTAGTTCCATCAGATCCAGATCTTGCATAGGGCGAGATACGAATGGACGAAGCTTGCTATCAAGTTCCATGTGGCTAAGAGCAACACCAGTTAGTAGGTCGCGGAAGTATGCAACGTCTGTTTCTGGCATAGCAAGAGCAGGCTCTGCAGCATGATGCTCTTCTTCATCATACTTACCACCAGATAAGAACTGTTCTTCAACGGTAGCAATATTTTCTTTAGTAATTTGCCAAGAATAAATTGCTTGTAGAGCAAATTGACGTGCGTTACGACGTGCGGCTGGTTTCACACTGGCCCCCATTAGGAATCGATTTCAGAAAGAACGTTGATCATCTCAAGTGCGCTAAGTGCTGCTTCTGCACCCTTATTACCAGCCTTGGTTCCTGCGCGTTCAATAGCTTGATCGATCGTATCAACAGTAAGAACACCAAACGCTACTGGAAGAGAATATTCCAGAGACACTTGTGCCAAACCTTTATTACATTCACTACAAACATAGTCAAAGTGAGGTGTACCGCCACGAATTACTGTACCAAGAGATACAATCGCATCGAACTTACCTGTTTTTGCAACGCGCTGCGCTACAAGTGGAAGTTCTACTGCACCAGGGCAACGAACAACAGTGATGTTGTCTTCGCTTACTTGTCCATGACGCTTTAAAGTATCGATTGCACCAGAAAGTAAACTTTCGTTAATAAAACTGTTGAAACGAGCAATAACGATAGCAATTTTTGCATTTGGCGCTGGGAAGCCACCCTCGATCACTTTCATAAGCCTTCCTTTAACTATTTTCATCAAGTGAGAATCGCCGGATTCTAGCACAAAACTGTGAGCAATATCTAATGGTAATTTAGAAGAACAGACACCGGCAATGTAAAGATGATAATGCAGCGCTGATCCCAAGCATATAGGAACAGCGAGTAACCAAGTTTGTGTGTTGAACACGTTTTGAGTCGGACTTGGCTACTTTGCTCTTTTGGCAAGATTTATCACCAAAAGAGCCACTGAAATCATCGGTAAATTATGTTGCTACAAACGGAGAAACGTCTGCTTGCTAACGCATGGTTTATTCGCAAACGTACTCAACAACGTTAAGGCCAAAACCACCCAATGCGTGGTAACGCTTAGTGCTTGAAGAAAGCAGACGCATATCGTGCACACCTAGATCTTGAAGAATCTGAGAACCGACACCAACACGACGCGAGGTACCCTGCTTCTTCGCCATAGTTGGCTGCTCGTTCTTGTCTTGCGCTTCGAATGTCTTCACTTTGTGAATCAAAGAATCAGACGACTCTTCGTTGCCAAGAATAACCAACACACCGCCTTCGTCGCCAATACGCTTCATCGCTTTATCTAGCGACCAGCTGCGTTCAGTACCACGGTCTGAATGAAGCAGATCGGTGAACGTGTCATGCAGGTGAACACGTACCAAAGGAGCACCTTCAGATAGGTCGCCTTTTTGCATCGCGTAGTGGATCTGGTTATCAATTGTATCGCGGTAAGTCACCAGCTCGAAATCACCAAACTCTGTTGGTAAATAGCATTGTGCTACACGCTCAATCGTTGTTTCTGTGTTGTTGCGGTATTCAATCAAGTCAGCAATCGTGCCTAGCTTGATGTCGTGTTTTTCAGCAAACACTTCAAGGTCAGGGCGACGAGCCATAGTACCGTCGTCGTTAAGGATCTCAACGATAACCGATGCTGGCTCGCAGCCTGCAAGACGTGCTAAATCACAACCTGCTTCTGTGTGTCCTGCGCGAGTCAGAACACCGCCATCTTGCGCTGTCAGTGGGAAAATATGACCAGGTTGAACAAGATCAGCCGCTTTCGCATCTTTCGCCACTGCCGCTTGAACCGTCACTGCACGGTCTGATGCAGAGATACCCGTTGTTACGCCCTCTGCCGCTTCAATCGAAACAGTAAAGTTAGTGGTGTACTGTGCGTTGTTATCTTGAACCATAGGCGCTAGACCCATGCGGTTTGAACGCTCTTTGGTTAGCGTCAGACAAATTAAACCACGGCCGTACATCGCCATGAAGTTAATCGCTTCTGGCGTCACATGTTCTGCTGCCATGATCAGATCGCCTTCATTTTCGCGATCTTCATCATCCATCAGGATAACCATTTTTCCTAGGCGAATGTCTTCAATAATTTCTTGAGGAGTACTAATTGGCATTGTTCTATATCCTTTGAAATGGTTCTGCTTCCTAGAACCGACACTATTTAAACCTGATGATATTGCTTCGCTTTACAAAGTCTCGCTTAACGCACTTTGTATCAACGGTTAGGCAAAACCATTCTGCTGTAAGAATTCCATCGTTAATCGAGATTCAGGCTCAGATTCTTGTTGCTGACCTTGCAGTAAACGCTCCATGTAACGTGCTAATACATCAACTTCTAGATTCACTTTACGACCGACATTGAATTGGTCGATGGTGGTTTCTGAAGAAGTATGAGGAACGATAGTCAGCTTGAATGCGTTCTTACGTAAATCGTTCACAGTCAGGCTAATGCCATCAACTGTTACTGAGCCTTTTTGAGCCACGTATTTTGAGATTTCTGCTGGCATTTCTACCCAGAATTCAATCGCACGGCCAACTTGGTTACGTTCAACAATCTCACCCACGCCATCAACGTGACCAGACACTATATGTCCACCGAAACGCGTGGTTGGTAACATTGCTTTCTCAAGGTTAACTTTATCGCCCGCTTGGTAATCGACAAAACCCGTTTTTTTCAGGGTCTCAAGCGAAAGATCTGCACTGTAGCTGTGGTCGTTATATTCAACAACTGTCAAACACACACCATTGGTAGCGATACTGTCGCCTAACTTAACGTCAGCCATATCAAGCTTACCAACATTAACCGTTACGGTGATGTCTTCTCCGCGGGGAGTGATTGCACTCAATGTACCTACGGCTTCTACAATTCCTGTAAACATTTTAAAACTCTTTTTGTTGTCAACGACACGTATGTAGTTGGAGTAACTATTTCCACTGTGGTTTCGTTACTATCTGTTTCGAAATACGGGTTTCGCAACGATGCGAATATCCACACCAACCTGTCGAACATCTTTAATTTCTAGGTCAATAACGTCAGACATTGAAGTGAGCCCTAATGCACCCATCAAACCTCGTCCGTCACTGCCCATAAGTTTAGGTGCTAAATAGAGGATTAGCTCATCCACCAGCTGTTCTTCAATCAAGCTTTTTGCCAATGTCGCGCCCGCTTCGACCCAAATATGGTCGATATGATTCGCAGGTAATTGACGCATCAGATCGTGCAAATCGAGCTGACCTGCATCTGTGGTTCCGACTTCAATATCAGCAGACGCTTCAGCGACTCTCAATACCGATGTTGGAGTTTGGAATAACTTGAGCTCAGGACGCAGTTGATTTTGACGATCAAGAATCACGCGAATCGGCTGACGCAGCTCGTCTTCAGCGTAATGATCTTTGATACTGCTTGGCAACTCTGCCCAACGAACATTCAACGACGCGTTGTCTTCAATCACCGTCTGGCTAGTTGATAACACAGCGCCTGATTTTGCCCGGTAGTTCTGGACATCACGACGCGCTTCTGGCGATGTGATCCACTGGCTTTGACCATTTTCCAATGCCGTTTGCCCATCAAGGCTAGCGGCCATCTTTAACTGAACGAATGGCATGCCAGTTTGCATACGCTTGATAAATGCAGGGTTCAAGTCGAGAGCGTCTTGCTCTAGCAAACCGATTTCAACCTCAATACCCGCATCGCGTAGCATTTTGATACCACGACCTGCGACTTTTGGGTTTGGGTCCTGCATGGCACAAATCACTTTGGCTACTTGAGCCTTAATCAAACCTTCAGCACAAGGCGGCGTTCGACCGTAATGAGAACAAGGCTCTAGCGTGACATAAGCCGTCGCGCCTTTTGCCTTATCGCCAGCCATTCGCATGGCATGTACTTCAGCATGAGGTTCACCGGCTTTGGCGTGAAAACCTTCACCAACGATCTGACCGTCACTTTGTACTATGACACAGCCAACATTAGGGTTCGGGGCAGTGGTGTAAATGCCGCGTTTTGCTAATTGAATAGCACGCGACATCATTTGAAAATCTAGGGGAGTAAAGTTTGACATGATTGAGGCGTTAATCCTCTAATTTAGCGATTTCTTCGCCAAACTCTCGGATGTCTTCAAAGCTGCGGTAAACAGAGGCAAAACGAATGTACGCCACTTTATCCAATTCTTTCAATTGGCCCATCACAAGATTACCAATCATCTCGCTTGGTACTTCACGCTCACCAGTTGCACGGAGTTGTGACTTAATCGTACTGATCGCAAGTTCAATCGCGTCAGCACTCACTGGGCGTTTTTCTAGGGCGCGCTGTACACCACCCACCATTTTATCTTCATTAAATGGTTCGCGGTTTCCATTCGACTTTATGACTTTAGGCATCACAAGTTCTGCCGATTCGAACGTAGTAAAACGTTCACTACATGCAAGGCATTGACGGCGACGACGAACCTGATGGCCATCGGCTACCAGTCTTGAATCGATTACTTTAGTGTCGTTCTCTGAACAAAAAGGACAATGCATATCACCTCCAAATAATTGAATATCAGTGTAACGGAATTGCCAAACGTTAGGAAAGAAAAAGGGCCAATTAAGGCCCTTTTGTGTGGTGATTCATTGATTATTGCTACTCGACCGCCATTTCAAAAATGAGCTGAGGAGTAAAATTAACGACCAGCGTTAACCGCGGACTAAATAGTTCGCTTTACCTACCCATTTGTAGCTTGTCAGCTCTTCTAAGCCCATTGGGCCGCGAGCATGCAATTTCTGAGTAGACACGGCAACTTCAGCACCTAAACCAAACTGTGCTCCATCAGTGAAACGTGTTGATGCATTCACATAAACCGCTGCAGAACCAACAGAGTTAATGAAACGCTCTGAGCTCTCTAAGCTATTGGTCATGATCGCATCTGAATGACTCGCGTTGTGTACACGCATGTGGTCAATCGCTTCTGCCACATCCGCTACCACTTTCACGCCTAGCGTGTAGCTTAGCCATTCAGTGTCAAAGTCGCCTTCAACCGCATCACGTTGGTCTTCAAAACCCGCTAGCAGCGATTTTGCACTGGTATCAGCAACTAAGGTTACCTTGCCGGCTAAACGCTGTTTCAGCTTAGTTAGGAAAGCTTCAGCAACCGCTTCATGCACTAGCAGTGTATCTAACGAGTTACACGCCGATGGACGTTGAACTTTTGAGTTTTCGACCACATCGACAGATTTCTCAAGATCAGCGCTTTCATCAACGAAGATATGGCTGATACCAAAGCCGCCGATGATTACTGGGATGGTGCTGTTCTCTTTACACATCTTGTGCAGACCAGCGCCGCCACGAGGAATGATCATATCCACGTAGTCGTCCAGTTTAAGCAGTTGAGAAACGAGTTCACGATCAGGCTTCTCGATGTACTGAACAGAAGCGGCTGGAAGCTCCGCTTTCTCTAATGCAGACTGGATAACCTTAACCAGTTCCATGTTCGAGAAAAACGTCTCTTTACCACCACGTAGAATGCTTGCGTTACCTGTCTTCAGACACAGAGCTGCAATATCGATGGTTACGTTCGGACGCGCTTCATAGATAACACCCACCACACCAAGTGGCACGCGGCGACGAGACAGCGACATACCGTTTTCTAGTACCTTACTGTCGATTTCGCTGCCTACAGGGTCGTTAAGGCTAATCACGTTACGAACATCATTCGCAATGCCGGTTAAGCGCTCTTCATTAAGAAGTAGACGATCAAGCAGTGCGTCAGTTAAACCCGCTTCGCGACCTAATTCGATGTCTTTCGCGTTCGCTTCTAAAATCGTTGTTGCGTTTGCTTCTAGCTCATCAGCGATAATCGCCAATGCTTTATTCTTTTGCGCCGTAGATGCGGTCGCTAGGTGGAAAGCAGCGTCTTTTGCTGCGATACCCATGTTAGTTAAATCCACGTTTAACTCTCCCTAAATTCTGTCTGTCTTTGGATGCAAAAAGGTGATTCACCTTATCATCACGAGCTACTCTTGGATTACAACTAGGTCGTCACGGTGAATGACTTCTGACCCATAATCGTATCCAAGGATGTCGCCAATATCTTTACTGTGCTTGCCTGCAATTTTTGCTAGGTCTTGGCTTGAATAACTGGCGATACCACGCGCAATTACTTTGCCTTTGCTGTCTGTGACTTGGGTAACTTCACCACGAGAGAATTCGCCTTTAACTCGAACAACCCCTTTCGCCAACAAGCTGCTGCCTTTGGTGTTGACTGCGTTTACTGCGCCGTCGTCAACCACGATGTCACCTGCTGAAGCAGGGCCCGCTAAAATCCAGCGTTTACGGTTTTCAAGCGCTTCCGCTAAAGGCAAGAAACGTGTGCCTTGTGGGTTATCACTCAGTGAATCAAACACCACATTTTCAGCACTGCCCGCAGCAATAATCACTTCGATGCCTGCGCGACGAGCAATGTCAGCCGCCTGCAGTTTTGTCGCCATGCCGCCAGTACCCAACGTAGTACCGCTGCCACCTGCGATCTTACGCAGCGTGTCATCAATGGTTTTCACTTCTTTGATGAGCTCAGCATTTGGATCTGTACGAGGGTCAGCCGTAAACAGGCCTTTTTGGTCTGTTAGTAGCAAAAGCTTATCAGCACCGCACAAAATACCCACTAAGGCCGACAAGTTATCATTGTCGCCCACTTTAATTTCGTTGGTTGCTACTGCGTCGTTTTCGTTTACTACCGGAATAATATCGTGCTCAACCAGTGCGTTGATCGTGTCACGTGCATTAAGAAAACGCTCGCGATCATCGAGATCAGCACGAGTCAGTAGCATCTGGCCAATCTTAAGGCCATAGATAGCAAACAAAGACTCCCAAACTTGAATCAACTGACTTTGCCCAACTGCCGCAAGCAACTGTTTGCTCGCCATTGAGTTGGGAAGTGCGGGGTAACCAAGGTGCTCACGTCCTGCTGCAATTGCACCAGACGAAACCATAACCACAGAGTGGCCTTGTTTTTTTAATTCAGCACATTGACGAACCAGCTCAACCATATGAGCGCGGTCTAATGCCAATGTTCCACCAGTTAAGACACTGGTACCCAGTTTAACAACGACAGTTTTACGCTGTGTTGTTGTCCCGCTTTGATGATTTGTTGTCATGAAGTCTTTTATGGATAAAACAAATAAGAGGTGATGTTTTAGCAATCAAAAGGGGAATTCACAAGCAGAAAAGGTGCGAAATCGCACCTTTTTGCTTTATATAGAAGAGTAACCTTTAAAATTAGACGAATTCGACAGACTCTTCGTCTAATTGGATACTGATTTCAAACTTACTTTGAAGTTCATCAACCAGTTTCTTGTGGAAGGCTTCTTGAGTTCGAGAGACCTCAGCGACCGCCTTTTTAGGTAACGGCAAAGAATCCCAGTTACCATCGATGTTGTACTTGCCGATATTGTACTTAGCCGAATATCCCTCTTCCGACTTATCCAATTCCAGCCACCAGCCCCAGAACTCGCGTTCTTCTGGTGATTTTTTATCGTTCACACATACAGACAAGCAATCAAAGATATAGTGGCCTTCTTCTGATTGCGGTTCCCTTAAGTAAGGCCCGATCGCCTTTAAAACATTCAACAAGCGGTAATGCGTAGGTTGTTGTGTCACTTCTGACATATTGAATCTCCATTTTCAATGTTAAGAATGACGTTACTCAGACTGTTATACGTAGAAACTACGCATTTGGATTTTATAAATGACCTCTGAGTATCAGGTACTTAGTTTGTACATTTTTCATGCTTAACTAATTTAGGAGAAATGTCATCTAAATAATTCATCCTCAAGCCACTTTATCGCCAATTCGAGGGATTGCTCATAACCTTGTGTAATTGACTTAGCTTTGATTTTCTTCGCTTTTCCGTAATCACTGTAAATAGCAACCAGTTGATTATCCATTGGCGGTGAAACCGGGTCGCCTTCCAGAGCCAATGCCAAGATAGGAACACTGGTTTTACTGTTTGACAGCAAACCTTGTACCTTGAGTGACCACGCCATCAACTGCCCAGAAAGGCTATTGATATCGACCGCCCCTTTACCAAGGCGCGAAGCCAACACATCTAGATGCATTTTAGGCATCTGCTTAAGTTTGTCTGCATGAACAAAGATATCGTGAATTGGCGCGCCTAAAGAAATACACGCTTTAATCTTATGTTGCTCGAGGAAAGATAATCTCACCATCGCATTGCCACCGAAGCGGAAACCAAACAAGCCGACTTTGTGGTGATCGACCCATGGGATGTTAGGCAATTCATTCAGCACTGCTTGGTGAAGACAAGATGAGTCTTCTGTTAACGGCCAATGTGCACTGTGCCCTATTGATGGCATGTCTACCGTTAACATAGCAATGTTCTTAGGTGCTAAATAATCCCTAAACAGGCGCCACATATCGGTTTGCAAGCTATCTAGACCCGCGCTGACAATCACAACCGGTTGTGGTTTATCTGTCTTGGTTAGATGCAAGTTCGCTTTGATCTTCTTGTTTTGGTATGGAATATCAATCTGCTTGACGATCAACTTAGTGTGCTTGATCGCTTCAGAATACGCTGCGTTGGCCAACACTTGAGCCTGAGCTGCCAAGTTGTCGTTCTTGAGGTGTGGGTAACCCGCAATACTGAAGCACAACGATGCGGAAAATAGCTCTTCAGCCATCTCTTCACCATTCTTCTCATTAGAACGATTTTGATGCTGCATACCCAGCTTGGTCCATTCGTATGCCCAGTTACCACTTCGGTAACCCATGACCGTATCAAGCCACTCATCGGTTGTACGAGAGTTATCTGATGACGCGATGCGAGCCAATACCGCTTCCTGCTCTATTGGATTAACGCCTTGCCATACCCACTGAAGACGTCTTAGGTTTCGATACCATGATGAGTTTTGCTGTTCACGTTTCTCATCCAATAGCGCTTCAGAGCTTGGCATGTATTGTGTCAACATTGAGGTCTCTTTCGCTTGCTTGTGCTTTACAAACAAAGTTTCCGAAAGGTTCGAGCTCGTTTCTTCTGGTTCAGACATTGGGATACTTAATAAGAAATGGTTGTCACTAATAATATAAAAAAAAATGACCCTATAAAGGGTCATTTCTCAAAAAACTAAGTTTACGCTTATTTTGACTTGCGATTTACTGGCTCTACGTAGCTTAGGCTAGTATCCCAAGGTTGCTCAATCCATGTGTCTTGAGCGATATCAACAATGTACTCGTCTAGCAAATCAGCGCCAGATGGTTTTGCACATACAGCGATCAGTTTCGCTTTAGGGTACATTTCGCGAAGCTTACGTGCAGTGTCACCACTATCAACCAAGTCTTCAACGATTAGGAAGCCTTCGCCGTCACCTTCAGGTGCTTTAACTACTGTCATATCACGTTGGTGATCGTGGTCGTAGCTAGAAATACAAATCGTATCTACGTGACGAATACCTAGCTCACGAGCCAAGATTGCACCAGGAACCAAACCACCACGGCTTACTGCCCAGATGCCTTTCCACTGCTCTGCTGGCATTTGCTTTTCAGCAAGTTGACGGCAGTAGGTCTGCATGTTGTCCCAAGTGATAACGAATTTGTTGCTCATAGTATAAAACCTAATAATTTTGTCATGTTATTAGAGGCTATTTCAAACATAGCCTCTTCAGCGATTAAGCAGAAATCTAGACGATTAAGCGAAAATGTATTTAAGAATAAAGATAGCCGACATTACCCACACAGCAGGTGAAACGTCGCGACCTTTACCACTTAGCAGCTTAATTGCAGCGTAAGCGATGAAACCTAGTGAGATACCCTCAGCGATAGAGTACGTCAGCGGCATAAGCAGACATGTTACCACGACTGGTGCTGCTTCCGTAAGATCACGCCAATCAATGCCAACTAGGCCAGACATCATCAGAATTGCTACATAGAAAAGTGCACCTGATGTTGCGTAAGCCGGAATCATACCTGCAAGTGGCGAGAAGAAAAGAGCCAGTAGGAATAAGATACCAACAACAACAGCCGTTAGACCGGTACGGCCGCCTTCAGCAACACCCGCAACACTCTCAACATAAGAAGTAGTATTTGATGTACCTAGCAGTGCACCAATAGATGTTGCTGTAGAGTCAGCAAGCAGTGCTTTGTTCAAGCGAGGTAGTTTGCCGTCTTCTTTGATTAGGTTTGCTTTCGTTGCAACACCAACCAGAGTACCCGCTGTATCGAACAAATCGACGAACAAGAACGCGAATACCACTGAAATCATACCGATTTCAAATACAGCAGAGAAATCAAGCTGCATGAATGTAGGAGCAAGGCTTGGTGGTGTAGACATGATGCCGCCGTATTGAACGTCACCAATAACAATGCCAAGAGCTGTGATAGCTAGAATCGCAATCATTACTGCCCCTTTCACGCCACGGTGAACAAGAGCAATCGTTAGGAAGAAACCAATTGAGCCTAGGATAGGAGCAATCGCGGTAATGTCGCCCAGTGAAACTTTAGTTGCTGGGTTAGAAACAACGATGCCTGCATTGCTAAGCGCAATAAACGCTAGGAAAAGACCGATACCTGCAGAGATACCAACACGCAGAGACATAGGGATCGAGTTGATAATCCATTCACGGATCTTAAAGATGCTTAAGAAGATGAAGATTACGCCTGATACGAAAACCGCTGCCAGAGCAACTTGCCACGTATAACCCATACCCATTACAACAGCGTAGGTAAAGAATGCGTTCAAACCCATGCCTGGAGCTTGAGCAATTGGGTAGTTAGCAACAAAGCCCATGATGAAACAGCCAATAGCAGCCGCTAAACAGGTTGCTACAAATACAGCGCCATGGTCCATACCAGCATCAGCTAGAATCATTGGGTTTACAAAAATGATGTAAGCCATTGTTAGGAAGGTTGTTAGACCTGCGATGATTTCAGTGCGCACATTGGTGCCATTTTCACTGAGTTTGAATAGCTTTTCGAACATTATCGAATCCTATAAGGGTAAAAAGTAAACGGTTGCGTAATCGATTGGCTGTGGATTATAAAGTTATCAAATAACAAATTCCAGATAGAATTAAGGCTCTAATCGATATTTATCAGAATGCCGTATGAAACAAAGCGATTAAAAATGAAGATATCATCGATAAATAACCATTAAAAACAAACAATTAATAACAATAGACTCACTAAAACTAGTTGGTTGTTTTTTCTACCATCGGTTATTTTCATTGATAATCTAGCCAGTAAATTCTGAATTCAAACTCACAATAGTTATGTATTTTTCAACAGGATCAGTAATAAGGCGCAAATTGATATTTCGGCGTTTAAAAAACAACCACGCAGAACAGCAAGGAAAGTGACAAGCGAAAGCGGTTTGGAAAAGTAGCAGGCAAAAAAAACGCCACTCAAAACTGAGTGGCGGTAGAATCTGTCAACCAAAAGGGCTGTAAAAGAATTCCAATATATAGGGGTGAACAAAACTGTTCGAGTTACATGCTTACGGTATTAGTAACCAAAGCTTGTAGGGTATGCAAAGTTGCTAGTGTAAACAGAGCTGTTAATCCAGAACATTGCAGATGGTAAACCTTTCATAACTATCACCTTAATAAATCAATAAAAAACGAATTTGATTTCTCGGTTCCTTGGAGGCGATAAAACGGACTCATCCTTTGAGCATTTACTCTTCATCTCAGAAGTTGGTTATTAATATACCCCAAAGAAAAAAGATTACAAGTATTTTTTGCTATACGTCACATTTTTGGCCATTTACGGTTATTTTGCAAACTTATTTTTGTAATAAAATTACAGAATAGAATTAAACAAACGTTTGCCTGCTCCATTTATAAGCATCAAGGCGCTTAGCTGTGATCAGATGGACAAGATCGCTTTCAAAATTTGAGCTATTTGAGGTTTAGAACCGCTACTCGTCAAAACGCTCAAGTGGTATGCTGTTGCCATCAAAACAGACCCATATTTTAGATTTTTGTTCTAGGCTTTTCCCCATACAAAACCTAAATATATGGTTATTAAATAAAAAAGGAGTCATCCGTGTCTGAATTCCATTCTGAGATCAGTAAATTATCCCCTGCCCCTATCTGGCAGTTCTTCGATAAGATTTGCTCAATCCCACACCCTTCTAAGCATGAAGAAGAGCTTGCTCAATACATTATTGCTTGGGCAACAGAGCAAGGCCTAGATGTACGTCGTGACCCAACGGGTAACGTATTCATCAAAAAGCCAGCAACGGCGGGTATGGAAAACAAAAAAGGTGTAGTGCTACAAGCTCACATCGATATGGTTCCACAAAAGAACGAAGACACAGTTCATGACTTTGCTAAAGATCCAATTCAACCATACATTGATGGTGAGTGGGTTACAGCTAAAGGCACAACGCTTGGCGCTGATAACGGCATGGGCATGGCTTCTTGCCTAGCGGTTCTTGCTTCAAACGAAATTCAGCACGGCCCTATCGAAGTTCTACTAACAGTAGATGAAGAAGCAGGCATGACTGGTGCTTTCGGTCTTGAAGCGGGTTGGTTAGAAGGCGATATCCTTCTTAACACCGATTCAGAGCAAGAAGGCGAAGTGTACATGGGTTGTGCTGGCGGTATCGACGGCGCAATGACATTTGAAATTGCTCGTAATGCGATTCCAGCTGACTTCGTAACACGTAAGCTAACGCTAAAAGGCCTAAAAGGCGGTCACTCTGGTTGTGACATCCACACAGGTCGTGCAAACGCAAACAAACTGCTTGCTCGCTTCCTAGCGGGTCACGCAAAAGAGCTAGACCTTCGCATCGTCGAATTCAAAGGTGGTAGCCTTCGTAACGCGATCCCTCGTGAAGGTTTCGTAACGGTTGCTGTTCCTGCGGCAAACCAAGAAAAACTGGCTTCACTATACAACTACTACACTGAGCTGCTTTCAACAGAGCTAGGTAAAGTAGAAGACAGCATCGTGACTTTCAATGAAGAAGCTTCTGTAGAAATGGGCGCACTTGCGTCAGCAGACCAAGCTCGCTTTATCGCGGCACTTAACGCATGTCCAAACGGCGTGATTCGTATGAGTGACGAGATTGAAGGTGTTGTGGAAACGTCTCTAAACGTAGGTGTTATCACAACAGAAGAGAACTCAATCACAGTACTTTGCCTGATCCGCTCTCTTATCGATTCAGGTCGTAGCCAAGTAGAAAGCATGCTTCACTCTGTTGCTGAACTAGCAGGCGCTAACATCGCGTTCTCTGGTGCTTACCCAGGTTGGAAACCAGACGCAGATTCAGAAATCATGCATATCTTCCGTGACATGTACGAAGGTATCTACGGTCACAAGCCAAACATCATGGTTATCCATGCTGGTCTTGAGTGTGGTCTATTCAAAGAACCTTACCCGAACATGGATATGGTTTCTTTCGGCCCAACCATCAAGTTTCCGCACTCTCCTGATGAGAAAGTGAAGATCGACACCGTTGAGCTATTCTGGAACCAAATGGTTGCATTGCTTGAAGCGATCCCAGAAAAAGCTTAATTCGATAAGCTATGTTTGTTCAGTAAATGGTGTTTTACAGTAAACACCGTTTATCTGAGACAAAATAAAACAGGTACTCAATGAGTACCTGTTTTTGTATCTAATCTTTGTAGCTACTACTTGTGACTAAATAAACAATTAAGCGCGTGAAGCCGCGTAGCTTTCTAGCTCATCAATTGAAGTTTGTGCCACAACTTCGCCATCGATGAAGTACGTCACCATCTCGCCATCACGAACACCGATTAACGTCGCACGCTCACCAGACTGGTAAGTAATGTCCATTTGGATCGTGTTTTCATCAATCTGCTGCATTTGACCTTTTTCGATCACATCTGCACTCGTGATAGGACCCACTGGCGCTTCCGTTAGAGACGGATCAAGTTGGTGGTTGATGTCTAGGTAAGTATCAGTCTTTGTATCAAAGATGTGC
Source organism: Vibrio sp. 10N.261.52.C11 (assembly GCF_041471405.1). Classification (NCBI taxonomy): domain Bacteria; kingdom Pseudomonadati; phylum Pseudomonadota; class Gammaproteobacteria; order Vibrionales; family Vibrionaceae; genus Vibrio; species Vibrio sp. 10N.261.52.C11. Next base: position 28,040 of record NZ_JBFROI010000009.1, on the reverse strand, counting down.
GGAGAACCAGTTAGTGGGTTGCTACCAGTCCAGAACTCTAGTGAGTTGAATACCAGGTAATCGGCAGCAACTGTTAGGCCGTAAGCAGGCGCTAGTAGCATGTTCAAGCCACCACGTGCGTAACGGTTATCAACAGCCTTAACGTTAAACTTCATTAGGTAACCGGTTACTGCGTTACTACCAACACAGCCAGATAAAGCGACAGAAACCACCGCCAGTGCAACGACTTTTGAAATTGTTTTTTTCATTTTTATCTCGATATATGAATTTGGCCGCCAAAAAATGGCGATGAATAATACCAACCAACCGAACAATAAATATCAGCGTTAAATCAATGTATTGTCAGGAAATTCACAATTCTAAACCCCTTCTAACTAGCCAAATCAAAAACTGAAACCAATTCAGAAGCCCCTTCATAAAAAACTTTTGTCGTCACCGTAAAGCGATTGATTCGTACTAAAAATCAACGATTGCTACATTCCGTGTTAACGAATTATCACCATGTTGAGAACAACCTAAATGGCAAGACTAAAACCTAATCAACCATTCGAATTACTTGGTTATACTGTTCAGCCAGGACAGCGAATGGAGATTGAACTGCAAGCGGCTCAGCTTTACACGCATTCTCCACTTTCGATCCCGATTGAAATTATTCACGGTCGCCAAGCAGGCCCAACACTGATGGTAAATGCGGCTATCCACGGCGATGAGCTAAACGGTGTTGAGATTGCACGACAACTGACCAATGCGATTGATCCAAAGAAACTGAAAGGGACATTAATTGTTGTGCCTATCGTTAACGTATTTGGCTTTATCCATAAATCTCGTTACCTACCAGACCGTCGTGACCTAAACCGTTGCTTCCCTGGCAGTGAGAAAGGATCGTTAACATCACGTATCGCTTACACCTTCTTTGAGAACGTGGCAAAGCACTGTGATTACATTCTGGATCTACACACGGGCGCGATTCACCGTACCAATCTGCCACAGATTCGTGCAAACCTATCGAACCCTGAGACACTGCGCATCGCAAAAGCGTTCGCAACACCCGTGATTATTGATTCTCCACTGCGCGACGGTTCACTGCGTAGCGAAGCGGAAAAACTGGGTATTCCTGTATTAACTTACGAAGGTGGTGAAGCGCTGCGTTTTGATCACCTCGCGATTCGTGCGGGTTACCTTGGCGTGCATCAAGTGATGAAAGAAATCGGCATGCTGCGCCCTAACCGTAAGAAGTTACCAGAGCCAGTATTGAGTAAATCCACCAGCTGGATCCGCGCTGAATCAGACGGTATTTTGCGTAACATGGTAAGACTTGGCGAACAGGTTGAAGCAGGACAAACCCTTGCTTACATCAGCTCTCCATTGGGTCACCAAGAAGGCCAAGTGATCACAACCAAAGGCGGTATCGTGATTGGTCAGCAAACTCTGCCTTTGGTCAACGAAGGTGATGCTGTGTTCCACATCGCTTACTTCAAGCAAGACGATGAAGAAGTAGGACAATCAGTAGAAAGCTACATTGAAGAAGTGGCAGAAGACGATTGGCTAACTGCACTGAATAACTGATCAGACAATGCTTAACAGTTTAAGAGCTCGACGTTAAAAGCGAGAAGCCAAACCGAGCTCTTAAACACAATAAAACAGAACTCCACAAACTAAAAAGCCCCAATACACTTTTAACTATAAAGAAAAAAGTTGTATCGGGGCTTTTTTTTCACAAATCCCTTATCTTAAAATTAAGGGATCTATAAATTAGTCATGCACTGAATTACTCAGCGTCTTCTTGCTCTTCTGCACGAGCTTTAGCGCGCGCTTCACGTGCTTGCTCAGCTTTAAGCTCTTTAGTGTGACGTAGTTCGTCACGCTCTTTACGCTGCTCTGATTTACGCTCGTTACGTTCAGCTTGGTTAGCGATGAAAGATGCTAGCTCTTTCTCTGCCCACTCTTGTGCTAGAGCTTCAGTTTCGAAACCAGACTCACGCTTAGATACTGTAGTGCTGCGAGACGTTACTTGACGAGTAATCTCTGCACACCAACCGTTGCGTTTTTCTGTAAGGCGGATATCAAATTTTTTGTTCTTAGACATGTTCTATTTTTTCCTAAGGGAGATCATTAAGGGATCGGTCAACTTTGATAACTCCATCTAAGTGAGCATCTTTTAACACCATCCCTTGGTAAGCGCGGTATTAGAGCACAAATCAATGAATATTGCTGCAAATATTTGCAGCGGATCACACTCCAATGCTGCAAATCGTTTGCGACTGATTTCAATAGGTTCATAACTCTCGGTTCACCATCAACTTCTATCCTATTTTATCGACAACAATGAAATGAACTATGCTCAAACAGAGATAAATGAAAGAGATACCTGCTTGCTCAGGTTTATAGACTCTATTGTCTCACCTGCTCCGCTCATAATTAAAATAGCTAAGGAGTTGCTATGGATAGCTTCATCAAAAATTTACCCAAAGTTGAGCTGCACTTACATATAGAAGGCACATTAGAGCCAGAGCTGATGTTCCAACTCGCCAAGCGTAATAACCTGTCGATTCCCTTTGAGACCCCAGACCAAGTTCGAGACGCGTACCAGTTCCACAATCTTCAATCCTTTCTCGATATCTATTACCAAGGTGCAAACGTACTGATTCATGAACAAGATTTCTACGACCTGACGTGGGCTTATCTGTTGAAGTGTCAGCAAGATAATGTGGTTCATACTGAGATCTTCTTCGACCCTCAGACTCACACTGAACGCGGCATTGACTTTGAAGTCATCGTTGGCGGGATTACTCGAGCTTTGAATCAAGTGGAGCAAGAGCTTGGTATCAGCAGCCAACTGATCATGTGCTTTCTGCGTCATCTCGATGAAGACAGCGCTTTTGAAACACTCAAACAAGCCCTTCCTTATAAAGATAAGATCATTGCCGTTGGGTTAGATTCATCAGAACAGGGCAATCCACCAGAGAAGTTTAAACATGTATTCCAAGAAGCGATCAACCAAGGCTTTCTGACTGTCGCGCACGCCGGAGAAGAAGGCCCAGCACAAAATATTAGCGACGCACTGAGCTTGCTAGGCATTACCCGAATTGATCATGGCGTTCGCTGTGTAGAAGATGAAGAGTTGATGGAACAGCTAATAGCAAAACGTACACCACTGACCGTCTGCCCGCTGTCGAATACCAAGCTCAAGGTGTTTGAGACCATGCAAGAGCACAACATCGTCGAGTTGCTGAGAAAAGGGCTGTGCGTCACCATCAATTCCGATGATCCGGCTTACTTCGGCGGCTATATGAATGATAACTTCCTCGCCGTCGCCAATGCTCACCCAGTGACCAAAAACGAATTGGCGCAGTTCAGTATTAATGCCATCGAAGCCAGTTTTATCTCGCCTCACGCCAAGGAAGATCTCATCACACAGGTACGCCAATACCTTGCTGCGAGTACTTAATGAGTTATCAAGATCAAAAAGGGAAGCTCTGAGCTTCCCTATCTATATCAATAGATAACTAATTGGCTTAGCCCGGGTGACCATCCACTCTTGGCGTTAACAGCATCATCCCAAATTTCCAGATAAATAGACCGAACGCTAACGTCCATAAACCCGCGCTGATATTGACCATCTCAAATAAATACGCCGGGAAGAATGTCACACCTAAACTACGAACGAGTGCCGCGATAAATATAGCCGAGAACGCCAAAGCCATACTTGGCCCTTTATAGATAGCACGGCCAGTATGTCCCATTGTCACGCGCGTGATCATCGCCAGAATTAACCCACTCAAACCGCCAATCGCAAACAGGTGCAGCATGTTATGGCTCGCGAACGGGTTATCTAGCAAACCGCGTAACAGCAAGCTGAGAGGGATACATAGGTAAGCCGCATGCAGCGACCACAACAAGGGTTCTGATAGTGTTGTCCAAGGCTTCCAGCGGATAAAGCGCACCAACTGTGTCACACCTGCAAATACCATCAACTCATTGCCGACTTGAGCAAAGGTCAATGGGAAGAAGCTCAACACAAATAAGCCAACCAAAGGTAGATTGGCTAACCATTCCAACCAAACCAAGGGCTGCGCTTTTTCGAAATCAAAACGACGCGCTGTAAAGAATGGGAGCACTCGCCCACCCATCACTGATAACAGCAAGGTAAACCACCACAACATAGCCTGCCAAACTGCAGACGATGGGAATGGAGGCATCCCCTTAATGGTCGCGTAACTAGCAAAGTTCGCCACGATAGCCAATATAAACAGTGGCACAAAGAATAGATTCTTCCAGCCTTTCGACTTCACGACTCGGAAACCAATTTCGTAGGCGGCGAAGATTAAGAACAGCGCCTCAACCGACGAAATCAGCCATAACGGCGCGGGGGTCCAAAACAGAATACGAGGTGCGAGCCACAAACCGACTAGCGCAGCTAATCGATAATGCTTGGTGCCATTGACACCCGTCCACGTTTGTACTGCCGTTAACACAAAACCGACCACTATCGCCATTGAGAAACCAAACAGCATCTCATGCACGTGCCACCACAGTGCGGGAACTTTTAAAATCTCAGGCTGACCGTTTTGGAACATGATGACCCAAGCGACAATCGCGATCACTGCATAGAGACTGCCTAAAAAGAAGAAAGGTCGAAAGCCTAAACGCAGGTAGGCTGGAATCGCGTCTTCTACACTTTTATCTGTGATATTTAACAAACTCGCTCCTAATTCTCAGATAAGCGGCCAAGGTATTACCTAAACCAAATTTTGTGTGCATCAAATCCGATGCAATATGCAGATCACATTGCATGAAACGCGCCAATTAGATAAAACCAGTAAAAACAGCGACTCACGAGATTCAATAGCCAATAAATAAGTCAAAAAAACACAACCAAAAGAGTCATAAAGACATATACATGTATAAATAGAAACTTACTGACTTTTGGTATCTCGCCACATATAGTAAGACTAGACTTAAATGGAACAGCTCAGACAAGGAATGCGATGTATATTTTTGGTTATGGCAGTTTAATCAACTCATCTTCACGTCAGCTTACCGGTCAGACAGGGCAAGCGATCCCTGCGATTGTTCATGGCTTGATTCGCCATTGGAGCAAGATCGATGACAGCTATGTCTTATCCCCTTTGATCGTCAATCTCGGCGAAGGACAAGTGAATGGTGTGTTGCTTGAGGTGGATGATATTGCACTGGCTGAGTTTGATCGCCGTGAGCGTGGTTATCACCGTATCGAATTAAAGGCCTCTCAGATAGAAAGCCAAGATGAATTCAAACAGGATCAACCGATCTGGGTTTACATCAAAGACGAGATTGAAGCACCTTGCGAAAACAGCCCTATCGTTCAAACCTACGTCGATACTGTATTAGCAGGATGTTTAGAGGTGTCTGAAAGCTTTGCGGCGCACTTCGTTAAACACACACAAGGTTGGCATCACCCATTAGAAAATGATCGCCACCAGCCTAAATACGGCAACCTTGCTGGGGTTTCCGATCACCATCACAGTGTGATTGATGGCTTGATACTAACTGTACGCAGCTAGTTGATTTAGGTTGGTGAACACATTGACTCACCAACCTAAAGTGAGCTTAAACGACACGAATACCTGCTGGCATCGCACGTTCAGGTGTTAGCAATACACTTTCAGATTCATCTTCCGTTTCTGCACAAAGCAACATGCACTCAGAAGTGTGGCCTCTCATCTTCGCCTTCGCTAGATTGCACAAAACAACAACCTGCTTACCCATCAACTCTTCTTCTGTGTAGTAAGGGACTAGGCTGGTCACCGTTTGCAGTGTCTTGTCACCAACATCCACTTGCACTATGTAAAGCTTGTCGGCGTTTTCATGACGCACAACCTCAATGATCTTACCCACACGCATTTCTAACTTAGCAAAGTCACCATAAGAGACAGTATCCATTTCTCACTTCCTATATTGGTTTATTTTCACTCATTAAATCATTTACTAAAATTAAGTAAAATGTAAATGTTTACACTAGCATTAAGCCTAATAATTACAAGCGGTAAAGATCTCATTACTGGAAGTAAAATGAGAGTTTCGTTGCCTTACTATCATTGTCGGTGTTAAATAGATGAAGCAATGTATAGAGGTTAAAAATGGCAACAATTAAAGATGTAGCAAAGGAAGCTGGTGTTTCTGTTGCAACCGTATCTCGAGTGATCAACAAGTCTCCCAAGGCGAGTGCAAGCTCGGTAGAGTCTGTAACTAAAGCGATGTCTAAACTTGGCTATCGACCGAATGCCAATGCTCGAGCGCTGGTAAGCCAAAGCACGAACACTGTTGGTGTATTGGTCGGTGACATCTCCGATCCCTTTTTTGGCACGCTGGTTAAGGCTGTCGACAATGTCGCTCGTGAGAACGGAAAACATATCCTTGTCGGTAATGGCTCGCACGATCGTGAAGAAGAGAGACAAGCGATTGAATTGCTGATTAACAGCCGTTGTGACGCCCTGGTGATCCACTCTAAAGGCCTCACCGACGAAGAACTGATTGCCTATGCAAAAGAGGTCAAAGGCTTAGTACTGATCAACCGTTATATTGCTGAGATTGCCAACCACTGTATTTTCTTAGACAACAAAAAAGGTGCGTATCTTGCGACGGAATATCTGATCCGCCATGGCCATAAGAACATTGCCTGTATCGCCTCATCGCATAGCATTGAAGATGCCGATGAGCGTATCCAAGGTTACTTAGCGGCACTCTCAGATTACAAAATAGCGCTCTCTGACAGCTATATTGAATACTCAGCGCCGACCAGTGACGGTGGCGAATACGCCATGACTAACCTTCTGACTAAGTCACTGCCAATCACTGGCATTGTGGCGTACAACGATTACATGGCAGCTGGTGCTTTGTCTGTCCTTGATGAAAACGGTATTCAAGCGCCAGACAAAATGTCGATCATCGGTTTCGATGATGGTTTGATTGCCCGCTATGTTCATCCAAAGCTCACCACTATTCGCTACCCGATTCAGATGATGGCAGAGAAAGCGACACGACTCGCGTTGCACTTAGCCAAAGGTGAAAACACCTCAACTGAACCAATGATGTTCTCTCCAACTCTGGTACGCCGTAATTCGGTAGAGAAAGTCTAGGTTCTGGTCGACTCATCAAGCAATAAACAAAAAAAAGCCCTAACAGAATCGCTTCTGTTAGGGCTTTCCTACCTTACTCAGATACTCAACAATTGCGCTTAATAAACCGCACTCTTGTTGAGCGCCACTTTTGCTCATCCCCCAAGAACAACGCGATAATTCACATCGTCCTATTCACAAACAAAAGATATTGACGTAACCGCTTTGAGCTAGAGCGTACTAGTTTGAAGAATCCCCCGAAAATTCAAACTGGTAACAGGTACTGTAGTTATATTCTTGTTCAGGCTTGAGAATACAACTGTCCTGCTTCCACTCTGGGTGGTTAGGAGAGTCAGGTAAGAACTGGGTTTCTAGCGCCAAACCAGCGTAGTCTTCATAGCTGCCACCACTTCGGTTTGGTGTGCCACCAAGCCAGTTTCCGGTGTATAGCTGCATTGCAGGTTTGGTTGAAAATACTTTTAGTGTGACGAGCGCATCTGGTGAGGTTACGGTCGCGGCGCATTGAGTGCGTTTGCAGCCATCAGCCAATAAGAAAGAGTGGTCGTAACCCTTTGCTGCTTTCTGCTGTTCATCGCCCAACAAACGCTCTGAGATCATCATAGGCTGATTGAAGTCAAAGCTGGTCGATTTCACTGATTTAAGGTTACCTAACGGAATACCCACCGAATTGGTCGGTAAGAACTGATTAGCATTGATACTGACAATGTGTGACAAACAATCGTGTCCAGCTTCAGCGCCAAGTAGATTGAAGTACGCATGATTCGTTAGGTTGACTACAGTCGGCTTGTCTGTGGTTGCAGAGTAATTAATGGACACTCGATTGTCTTCGGTGATGTCATAACGTACCGACACATTCAAATTCCCCGGGAATCCTTGGTCGCCATCAGCAGACTCTAGACTGAACACCACTGACGTTTCGGTTTGCTCGGCAATATTCCAACGGCGTTTATCAAATCCGTTCGGGCCACCATGTAAGGTATTGCCCGCTTGGTTGGTTTCCAGCTTGTAATTCTGACCATCAATTTTGAAACGACCATTAGCAATGCGGTTAGCATAACGGCCAACGGTTGTGCCCATATAGCTGGCTTGTTTATCGAAGTTCTCCATTGAGTTAACACCCAACAACACTTCTCTTTTGTTTCCCTTTACTGGCAGGATACAGCTCAACCATGTTGCACCAATATCCATGAATGTCACTTGAATGCCATGCGTATTTGATAGCGTCACTAACTGAGCGGGTTGGCCATCATAGGCTGGAGTCTGCGCCATGGATTGATGCAGGTTTTGCTCTTGTGTCATTCTAAATTCCTTCTAGTGCCAGTAAAAAGCCTCTACCTGAAGTAAAGGCTTTAGCATTTGGCCTACCATGATCTTTTTACTTGGTAAGCTCTATATTAAGTCTCGAAGCCGTTAGATTACTTCAACTAAGCCTGCTCCGTCTTTCGCTTGGCACACATAAATAGATTCTTTTAGCCCCGTCGCCGCTTGATATTTCTGTTCAACGGTTGTTTTGATTTCATCAACCAATGCAGGTGGAACCAATGCCACAATACAACCACCGAAACCACCGCCAGTCATACGCACGCCACCTTGTTCACCGATCACTTCTTTGACCATATCAACCAGCGCATCAATCTCTTTCACCGTGATTTCAAAATCATCACGCATTGATGCATGCGATTCAGCCATCAACTCGCCCATACGCTTCATATCATGAGTGCGTAGAGCTTGAGCCGCTTCAACAGTACGGTCATTTTCAGTAATCACGTGACGAGCACGTTTCGCGACCATTTCATCCAATTCAGACTCTTTCGCTTTGAATTGCTCAATGGTCACATCACGAAGTGCCGGAACACCAAAGATGCGCGCCGCTTCTTCACACTGTTCACGACGTGTGTTGTATTCGCTGTCGACTAAGCCGCGTTTCTTGTTTGAGTTAATGATAACCACAGCCATATCTTCTGGCATTGAAACCGCTTGAGTCTCTAGGCTACGACAATCCAAAAGCATCGCGTGGTTTGCGCGACCTTCTGCAGAGATCATTTGGTCCATGATGCCGCAGTTACAGCCCACAAATTCGTTTTCGGCCTGCTGACCATTTAGCGCCACTTCAGCTTGGCTGATCTCTAGGTTATAAAGCACCTTGAATGTTTGACCAATCACCACTTCCAGCGCCGCAGAAGAACTTAAACCTGCACCTTGAGGCACGTTGCCCGTTACAGAGATGTCTGCACCTGTAAATTCAAAGCCGCGACCTTTTAAGCACTTCACCACACCACGAATGTAGTTAGCCCACATCTTGTCTTGTTGGAATGTGATCTCTTGAGTTAAATCGAACTCATCGACTGCATTACCGTAGTCCACTGATACTACGCGAACAATGTTGTCGTCACGCTTAGCCGCGGCGACTACCGTTTGGTAGTTAATGGCACACGGTAGAACAAAACCATCGTTGTAGTCAGTGTGCTCGCCGATCAGGTTCACACGACCTGGTGCTTGGATAATATGAGTCGCTTGGTAACCAAGGACTTGCTCAAAAGATGCTTTCACGTTTTGGATTAGGTCAGACATAAGTAAACTCTCTGGTTAAACTCTTTGTTCAATTGGTTATGGCCCCTTCACGGCACCACTTTAATTCTTTTAGATTCCCTATCTCATTCGTCTCTCACGGTAGGGAATGACAACATCAGCCTTTCACCTGCCGTCATTCCAGAATCGAGGGACGAGATATCAGGAATCTTGCTTGTTATCTACGAAGTAACGTATTACTGCTCTTTGTAATGCACGTCACTCAAGTCGCGCAGACGCTGTGCCGCTTGTTCTGCGGTTAAATCACGCTGAGACTCAGCCAGCATTTCGTAGCCGACCATGAACTTACGAACCGAAGCACTGCGTAACAGTGGCGGGTAGAACAACGCATGCAGTTGCCAGTGATCGATGTCGGTGCCTTCTTCGAAGAACGGTGCATAGTGCCAGCCCATTGAGTAAGGGAATGAACACTGGAACAAGTTGTCGTAACGACTGGTCAGCTTCTTAATCGCAAGCGCTAAATCATCACGCTGCTCGTCAGTCAGTTCGCTCATACGGCGAATGTGTGTTTTTGGTAGCAACATGGTTTCAAATGGCCACGCCGCCCAATAAGGAACCACAGCAATCCAATGTTCAGTTTCAACCACAGTGCGAGAGCCGTCTTTCATTTCAGCTTCAACGTAATCCACTAAAAGATTCGAACCTTGTTGTTCGAAGTACTCTTTTAACAATTTCTCTTTGCGTTCAATCTCGTTGGGCAGAAAGCTGTTCGCCCAAATTTGACCGTGTGGGTGAGGCTGAGAACAGCCCATGGTCTCACCTTTGTTTTCAAACGCTTGAACCCACAGGTAGTCTTTACCTAGTTCTTCAATCTGTTCATTCCAGGTATCGATAACACCACGGATCTTGTTTACCGGAAGCTCCGGCAGCGTTTTGCTGTGGTCCGGAGAAAAACAGATCACGCGGCTCAACCCGCGAACACCTTGAGTCTTGAATAGAGGGTTATCAGACTCTGGAGCGTCAGGCGAATCAGGCATCAAGGCCGCGAAATCGTTACTGAACACGTAAGTGCCGTCGTAATCTGGGTTTTCGTCGCCCGAGATACGCGTATTGGTTGGGCACAAGAAACACTCTTTCTCATACGCAGGAAGCTGCGCAGTCGATGGTTTTTCATCTTGGCCACTCCAAGGACGTTTTGCTCGGTGCGGTGATACTAAGATCCACTGACCCGTTAATGGGTTATAACGACGATGCGGGTGGTCTACTGGGTTAAATTCAACTTTTGACATGTTTAGATTGCTCTCAAATTTTGTGTCTTGGTCAATTCACCAAGATGAATAATTCTTCTACAAGGAGATTCCCTATCACGCTCGTGCCTCGCTGTAGGGAATGACGTGTAATCTCGTTGTGCTATTTGTGCAAAGGCCACCACTTCATAGCCTTATGCTCATCCGTCATTCCAGAATAAAGGCACGATATATCTGGAATCTCTATTTTTTCAATAGCTTAAAAGTTCTTTAGTAACCTTGTGGGTTATTCGACTGCCAATTCCATGTATCCGCCGTCATCTCCATCACGCTACGCGTCGCCTTCCAGCCAAGCTCGCGCTCTGCTTTTTCAGTACTTGCCCAACATTCGGCAATGTCACCTGCGCGGCGTGGGCAAAGTTCATAAGGAACCGGTTTGCCCGATGCTTGTGCGAAGGCTTCAACCATCTCGAGTACACTTGAGCCTTTGCCCGTACCTAGGTTGTAAATGTGTAAGCCCGCTTTCTCGCCAACCACTTTTAGTGCTGCTACGTGGCCATCAGCCAAATCCATTACATGAATATAGTCACGAACGCCTGTGCCATCGACTGTTGGGTAATCGTTTCCAAAAACAGCCAGTTTTTCACGGCGACCGACGGCTACTTGAGCAATAAACGGCATTAAATTATTTGGAATACCTTGTGGGTCTTCACCCATAGTGCCCGATGGATGTGCGCCAACTGGATTGAAGTAACGCAGTAAAGTGACGCTCCAGTCGTTCTCCGCGTTGAACAGATCGCTCAAGCACTCTTCCACCATATATTTGCTGCGACCATAAGGGTTAGTTGTCGCGCCAGTTGGTGAAGTTTCAGTAATCGGCACTACTTCTGGATCACCGTAAACGGTAGCCGAAGAACTAAATACGATGCTTTTCACGCCCGCTTTCTTCATGCTGCGAGCTAACACTAGTGAACCATTAACGTTGTTATCGTAGTACTCCAAAGGCTTAGCCACCGACTCCCCTACCGCTTTCAGGCCAGCAAAGTGAATCACCGCTTGGATATCGTTTTCTGAAAACACGCTATCTAGAAAAGATTGGTCACGAATGTCGCCAAGATAAAACGTTGGGCGCTTGCCAGTTAACGACTCGATTCGTTCCAGCACTAGCTCTTTGCTGTTGCAAAGGTTATCAACAATGATCGGCTCCATACCTGCCTGTATCATTTGAATGCATGTATGACTTCCGATGTAACCCATGCCGCCCGTAACCAGTACTTTCACAATCAACCTCTCTTTGTCGTCATTCGTGGGCTAACTCGAACTGACATTCAGCTCAGTAGCACCGTATGTCAGAAATAGTAGCAGCCATTTTGACTATAATTCTGTGATCAAAACCACGAAGTGTAAACGTTTACACTAACTTTCATCATTGGTACTGCTCATGACATAGAGGGAATGTATAGCTGTTAACCTCTAATTTATTGAATTTTAATAAGATAATTATAGATAGTTAGATTTGAGACATCACAGATGAGTTGAGCATTTATTTTACTAAAAGTTAATGCAATGACGTCCAGTTTGATTACAATAGGTCTGTAGAATAAAGAGGTGCATTGCTTTTTTACTAAATACCAATTTCAAAGCAGCGCAATGTTCCAATAACAGGAAGTGAGTATGGCAACGTTAAAAGATATCGCGACTGAAGCGAATGTATCATTGGCTACAGTTTCAAGGGTTCTCAATGAAGATCCAACATTAAGCGTCAAGGAAGAGACCAAAAGGCGTATCTTTGAAATTGCAGAGAAGTTGGAATACAAAACCAGCAGCTCACGAAAAACCGTTAGCAGTAAAAAACAAAACCATCACTTCCTAGCACTGTATAACTACAAGCAAGAAGCGGAAGTTAACGACCCTTACTATCTATCGATTCGCCACGGGATTGAAACCCAATGTGAAAAGATGGAAGTTAAGCTAACCAACTGTTATGAAAGTAAAATACAGATCAATTCAGCACCAATCACAGGTGTTTTGTTGGTGGGTAGAATGACACCAGAGGTTATCGAGCAAGCTAAAAAGCTGAGCGATAATATCTGTTATGTCGATTTTACCGATCACTCAGAACCTTATGACTCTGTCGATATCGACCTGGCTTTGATCAGCAAAGAGATCACCAACTTCTTTATCAACCAAGGCTATGAGCGCATCGGCTTTATTGGTGGCCAAGACGACGTCAATACCCCTGATATTCGTGAAGTCGCTTTTGCTGAATATGGTGGCCTCAAGAACGTTGTCAGTGAGCAAGACATCTACCGTGGTGACTTCTCTAGCTCATCAGGTTACAAGCTTGCAAAACAGATGCTCGCGACGGGCGACTACCCTAAAGCCATGTTTATTGCGTCAGATTCCATCGCAATTGGCGTTTTACGAGCAGTTCATGAGCACGGATTAAACATCCCTGAAGATATTGCGCTGATCAGTGTAAACGACATCCCAACAGCTAAATTTACCTTCCCATCTTTATCAACGGTTCGTATTCACTCTGAACTGATGGGAATTCAAGGCGTTAACCTGCTGATTGAAAAAGTACGCGACGGCCGAACCATCCCGTTACGCGTCTATGTACCAAGCAAACTTAAGCTGCGCGATACAACAAAATGATTAAACATATCAAGTAGATAAATAAAGGCTACCTTTGTTGAAGGTGGCCTTTTTTGTGCCCGTCACATACATCAATCGACACATATCTCCCTCTTTAACCTACTGCGTAAATCAGCCAATAGCATTCTTTTAAGTGGATCACACAGCACCGTAAAAAGACCAAAAAAAACGTGATGAAGTTAAAGTAAAACGTTTTCACCAATTTCATTTAGTAAAACTTTTACTAATAATTAGCTCAGTCCAAAAATACTCGTATTCACTACGACCCAATTACGCATAAGAACGTCGGTCAGCAAACTGCATTCAGACCGAGAGAGAGGCAACGTGAACAACTGGGAAAACTTCCTGAACTTACATGAGAACCGTATGGCACCGCGTGCATACTTCTTCTCGTACGCATCAGAAAAAAATGCAAAAACGTTTCAGCGTGAACTGAGCAGCCACTTCCAACTATTGAGTGGCCAATGGAATTTCAGCTATTTCACCAATCCGCTATTGGTTCCTGAAGAGTTCTATTCTCAGGAAATGAGCGACTGGGGAAACATCACGGTTCCAAACATGTGGCAAATGGAAGGCCACGGCGATCTTCAATACACAGATGAAGGTTTCCCATTCCCAATTGATGTGCCTTTCGTACCATCAGACAACCCAACCGGCGCATACCAACGCTCTTTCTTCCTTGGCGAAAGCTGGGACGAGAAACAAACCATCATCAAATTTGATGGCGTTGAAACTTACTTCGAAGTTTACGTAAACGGCGAGTACGTGGGCTTCAGCAAAGGCAGCCGCCTAACCGCTGAGTTCGATATCTCTAGCCAGGTAAAAGCAGGCAACAACCTACTTTCTATTCGAGTGATGCAGTGGGCCGACTCTACCTACATTGAAGACCAAGACATGTGGTGGACGGGCGGTATCTTCCGTGACGTTTACCTAGTAGGTAAAGAACAACTGCACGTTCAAGACGTTACCGTTCGCACTGACTTCGACGACGCTTACCAAAGCGCGACCCTGTTATGCAAAGTGGAACTAGAAAACCTAGCAGCAGCGGCAAACGCAACCCTTGAGTACGCATTGCTCGATGGCAGCCAAGTTATCTCCCAAGGCTCAGTAGATAACTTAACTGTTCCTAACCAACAGACTGGCGGCAATACGAGTACTCAATTCTCTATTGATGTGGTTAACCCTGTCCAATGGAACGCTGAAAACCCATACCTTTACCAACTGCTGCTGACGCTGAAAGACGCTGACGGCAAAGTGTTAGAAGTAATCCCACAACGCGTTGGTTTCCGCGACATTAAAGTTCGTGATGGTCTGTTCTACATCAACAACAAATACGTGATGCTGCATGGTGTGAACCGCCACGACAACGACCACCTAAAAGGTCGTGCTGTTGGGATGGATCGCGTAGAAAAAGACTTAGTGTTGATGAAGCAACACAACATCAACTCAGTACGTACAGCGCACTACCCGAACGACCCACGTTTCTACGAACTGTGTGATATCTACGGTCTGTTCGTGATGGGTGAAACCGATGTCGAAACTCACGGCTTTGCTAACGTTGGCGACCTAAGCCGCATCACTAACGATGCAGCATGGGAAGCGGTGTTTGTTGAACGTATCGAACGTCATATCCACGCTCAAAAGAACCACCCTTCTATCATCATGTGGTCTTTAGGTAACGAATCAGGCTACGGCTGCAATATCCGCTCTATGTACGATGCGGCAAAAGCGATTGATGACACCCGCTTGGTTCACTATGAAGAAGACCGCGATGCTGAAGTGGTCGACATCATTTCAACCATGTACTCACGTGCTCAACTGATGAATGCCTTCGGTGAATTCCCACACGAAAAACCACGCATTATCTGTGAATACGCACACGCAATGGGTAATGGCCCAGGTGGTTTAACTGAATACCAAAACGTGTTCTACAAGCACGATGCAATTCAAGGTCACTACGTTTGGGAATGGTGTGACCACGGCATTCTAGCGCGTGATGAAGCGGGTACTGAGTTCTATAAGTACGGCGGTGACTACGGTGACTACCCGAACAACTACAACTTCTGCATGGACGGTTTGATCTACCCAGACCAAACACCGGGGCCAGGCTTAAAAGAGTACAAGCAGGTTATCGCACCAGTGAAGATCCGTGACTTCAATGCTGAAGACGGCACCTTCACAGTAGACAACAAACTTTGGTTCTCAAACATCGATGACTACACCATCACTGCGGAAATCCGTGCTGAAGGTGAAACCATTGCTGTGCAACACATCAAGATTGAAGAACTGGCAGAAAACTCGAGCCGTGAACTGACACTTAACTTGCCACAACTTGATGAGCGCGAAGTGTTTGTGAACTTTACCGTGCGCAAGGATTCTCGTACGCCTTACAGCGAAGCGAACCACGACATCGCGGTGTATCAATTCCAAGTGAAAGAGAACACAGCACAGCTAGAAGCCTTCACTAACAACAATGCGACAGCACTGAATGTGGAAGAGTCTCGTTTAGCTTACCTAATCAAAGGCCACAACTTCGCACTGAACTTCTCGAAAGTGAACGGCAAGCTGACGTCATGGTTGGTCAATGGCGAAGAGATGATTAAGTCAGAACCACGAATCAACTTCTTCAAGCCAATGATCGATAACCATAAACAAGAGCACGATGGTTACTGGGAGCCTGCACACTTGCAAATTATGCAGGAGCACTTCCGTAGCATTGACCTTGAATGCGTTAACGTTGAACAGGTAAATGGCAAGGTAGAGATCACCACCACCAGCATCATTGCTCCACCAGTATTCGATTTCGGCATGCGTTGTGAATATCGCTACCAAGTTAATGCTGAAGGCCAATTGAACGTTGAGCTAAGCGGCGAACGTTACGGTGAGTACCCTCATGTAATTCCTGTGATTGGTTTTGATATGGGCATCAACGGCGACTTCGACCAAGTCCAATATTACGGACGCGGCCCTGAAGAGAACTACCAAGACAGCAAGCAAGCCAACATGATTGATGTGTACCAATCAACCGTTGCAGACATGTTCGAGAACTACCCGTTCCCACAGAACAACGGCAACCGCCAACACGTTCGTTGGGCTGCGCTTTCAAGCCGCGCGGGTAATGGTATTGCAGTAAAACCACAGCAAGAAATCAACTTCAGCGCATGGTTCTACACCAACCAAAACCTGCACCAAGCACAACACACCATTGAGCTAGAGAAAAGCGGTTACATCACGTTAAACCTAGATCACCAAGTGATGGGCTTAGGCTCTAACTCTTGGGGCAGCGAAGTGCTCGATTCTTACCGCGTTTACATGGACGAGTTCCGCTACGGTTTAACTCTGATTCCATTCCAAGCAGGCGATTGCGATGCGCAGCACCTAATCAATCACAACTTTGGCGATGAGTTTTTTACGGTGAATGCACCAAAAGCTCAACCACAACTGAAGAGGCATAAGCGATGATCGTTTTAGAGAACTTAGAACAATTTAAAGTCGTCTACCGCGATGGTCGTAAATGGCAACGCTGTGTAGAAGCGATTGAAAACATCGGAAACATCAAAGATGGCGTGATGTATTCAATTGGTGATTCACTGGCTTACATGATTGAAGACGGTGTGGCTCGTAACACAGAAAACTTCACCGGTAATCGTCGTTACTTCGACGTGCACTACTACCTAGAAGGCCGTGAAACGGTTGAATTCGCAGCGAAATCAGAGCTAGAGCAGATCCAAGCTTATAGCGATGAAACCGACCGCGAACACCTAATGGGGAACGGTGAAACTCGTGAGCTAGCTGAAGGCCAAGTGGCGATCTTTGACAACAATCAGGCTTACCGTTTCCACGGTGATAACCGAGTTCGCAAGGTGGTGCTGAAAGTGACCATTGAAGACGGTTACTTCCTTAATAAGTAAGCAATAACCCTATTAACTCACAGCGCGTTTGAGCCTTGCCGTTCAAGGCTCAAATAGACTGAACAAAACCTCTGTGCTTCTTCCCTACAAAGAAGCATAGGGAAATAACGACTATAATTATGTGATTCCCTGGAGGACACTATGTCTGAATCTGTACGCGGTAAGTTAGGCAAATTTGCCCTACTCTCCATGACATTTGCAGCGGTATTTAACGTTCGCAACATCGTAAACAACAACATCGAATTGGGATTGAGTTCAGCCCCTATCTTTTTGCTCGCTACCCTTATTTACTTTATTCCATTCGTGTTCATCATTGCTGAATTCGTATCTGCAAATAAAAATTCTGAGTCAGGCATGTACGACTGGCTTAAAAAACCGCTAGGCTCAAAAGCAGCCTACCTAGGTTCGTTCCTATACTGGTTCGTAAACCTTTTCTGGTTTGTATCCCTGCTACCAAACGTAATCGCTTATGCGTCTTACGCGATGTTGGGCTATGAATACGCCTTCTCGCCAGTCGTCACATCGGCTATCTCGATTGCTCTGTTTGCAGCAGCGACACACATCTCAACCAAAGGCGCGAACTGGCTAGGTAAGATTGCCGAGATCGTGGCCTACGGCGTATTCGCTCTGTTTGTAATCTACGTTATCGGCGCACTAATGGCACTGGGCGGCAACCATGAACCAGTAGAACCAATCACGCTTGAAGCAATGACACCGACCATCAACTGGGCAACGCTAGGTATCATGTGTTGGATCTTCCAAGCAGCCGGTGGTGCTGAAACCGCAGCCGCTTACCTAAACGATGTTAAGGGCGGTCACAAGTCTTTCATCAAGGTTATCATTGGTGCAGGTATCGCAATCGGCGCAATGTACGCAGTTGGCTCTCTTCTAGTAAACGTATTCGTTGCTCGTGATGAACTGACCTACGCTGGCGGCATGGTTGAAATCTTCACAGGTATGGCAAACTACTTCGACATCTCACAATCTCTAACGGGTCGCTTCGTCGGTATTATCCTATTCGTTGCCATGTTCGGTTCGATGATGATGTGGACAGCAGCTCCAGTAAAAATTCACTTCTCTGAAATTCCTAAAGGTGTTTACGGCGAGAAAACAACAGAGCTTAACGAACACGGCGTGCCAGTACGTGCAGCTTGGTGGCAGTTCGCGTTTGTATTCGTGATGCTTGTGGTTAACGGCTTCGGCTCTGAATCAGTACAAGACATGATGAACACAGCAATCAACCTAACCGCTGGTACCGCAATGCTTCCGCCTATCTTCATCATGGTGGCCTACTTTGTATTCCGCTTGAAACACGACGACACACCGCGTGATTTCCGCATGGGT
Source organism: Vibrio sp. 10N.261.52.C11 (assembly GCF_041471405.1). Classification (NCBI taxonomy): domain Bacteria; kingdom Pseudomonadati; phylum Pseudomonadota; class Gammaproteobacteria; order Vibrionales; family Vibrionaceae; genus Vibrio; species Vibrio sp. 10N.261.52.C11. The sequence continues at coordinate 9,233 of NZ_JBFROI010000009.1, read as the reverse complement.
ACTCGAGTTCAAGGTATGGCAGTGGTTTCGGTACTGATTGGTATCTTCATTGTGAGCATGACAGCATCGGCATTCCCGACAGGTGTTGACCTTGTTCAAGCCTTCTTCATCAACGTCTTCATGACAGCGGTATTCTCTGGTATTGCATGGTGGTGGATCTCTCGCTTTGAAAAGAAGCAAGCAGGTAAAGAAGCAAAGCTAGAAACGGCTAAGCAATCGTAGCACTCTGCATCCCCCAACTATAAAAGCGCCTACTAAGGCGCTTTTTTTGTTTTAAATCAGACAATTAAAAGAAAGCCCGAGAAATAAAAACGGCGTTCCGTCAAGGTTTCAGTTCACGAAAAACACCAATTAATAGGTAATAAAACTCAAATAAAAACCAAGGTAAAATATTAACTAAATTTATTTACTCAAGGTCACATATTTGATCAATTTCGATTAACTTCCCGCCGCTTAATCTTTAATCTTCTTGCTGAAGAGACAAACTGATTCATATAAAGAAAGCGACAAAAAGCCCCTACAAGCCTTATAAATCGTCGCTCATTAAACAAGCAATCTCTTCAATGAACTTCTTAATCTTTAACTCTTTGTTTTGGTAATAACTTTACTGAAACACCAAAGAAAAAAGCCCAAAGAAGTCCGATCGTAAATCTATAAAAACAACAATGAGCCAACCCTGACAAAACAAAGCGGGTGTTTGCCAAACCAACATAACAATAAAAGTGCGGCCTAGAGCTTCCCTCTCTAGGACCAAGTTATAACGATCATCAACATGATTCACCGGAGAACATCATGTCCGAAAATAAACGCAGTACGATAGGCAAATTTGCCCTACTGTCTATGACCTTCGCGGCGGTATACAGCTTCAATAACATCATTAATAACAACATCGAGATCGGCCTTTCCTCGGCTCCGATGTTCTTTCTAGCAACCATCTTTTACTTTGTGCCATTTTGTTTGATCGTTGCAGAGTTTGTGTCACTGAATAAAGACTCTGAAGCGGGTGTTTACTCTTGGGTTAAAAGCTCTCTAGGCGGCCGCTGGGCGTTTATTTCAGCTTACACCTACTGGTTTGTTAACCTGTTCTTCTTCACCTCTCTGCTCCCTAGAATCATCGCTTACGCGTCGTATGCGTTCTTAGGTTTTGAGTACATATTCACGCCAATGACCACCGCAATTCTAAGTACTATTTTGTTTGCGGTCGCGACTCATATCTCGAATAACGGTGCGAAATTACTGGGCCCTATCACCTCACTAACATCATCACTGATGCTGCTGCTAACGATGTCTTACATCTTGCTATCTGGCGGTGCTTTGGTAGGCGGTATCGAGCCAGCTGACCCAATCACCATTGAAGCCATGACACCAAGCTTCAACTGGGCATTCCTTGGCGTAATCACTTGGATCTTCATGGCGGCAGGCGGTGCAGAATCGGTCGCGGTTTACGTTAACGACATCAAAGGCGGTCACAAGTCTTTCGTTAAAGTCATCATCATTGCCGGTATCTTCATCGGTGCGCTTTACTCGGTAGGATCTGTGTTAGCAAACGTGTTTGTTTCGCGTGAAGAGCTTAAATTCATAGGCGGCTCAGTTCAGGTATTTGAAGGGCTAGCAAGACACTTTGGCCTGTCTGAAATCTTGATGAACCGTTTCGTTGGTGTGGTTTCATTCACGGCGATGCTGGGCTCTCTGCTGATGTGGACAGCAACACCGGTTAAGATTTTCTTCTCTGAAATCCCTAAAGGTATCTTCGGTGAGAAAACGGTCGCTCTAAACAAACAAGGCGTTCCAGAGCGTGCGGCTTGGATTCAGTTCTTGATTGTGATTCCACTGATGTTCATTCCGACACTGGCGTCCGATACGGTTCAAGATCTGATGAGTACCATTATCAACATGACAGCTGCAGCATCGATGTTGCCACCGCTATTCATCATGATCGCGTACCTTAATTTACGTTTGAAGTTGGATCACTTACCTCGTGATTTCAGAATGGGCTCACGTATGACAGGCATTACCGTGGTCTCGATTCTGATCGGCATTTTCACTGTTGGCTTCTTTGCGTCAACCTTCCCAACAGGTGCTGACATCATGACCATCATCTTCTACAACGTGGGCGGTATCGTGATCTTCCTTGGCTACGCATGGTGGAAGTACGGTCAATACGAGAAAAGCTTATCTCCAGAAGAGAAAAAACTAGAAGCAAAGCCTGAACCGGCGAACGCTTAGCTTTACCCTACACTCTGATTTAAACTTCGGGCACTCTGACTTAAACTTCAGGCACTCACATTTGGTGAGTGCCTTTTTATTTGTCGGTACATTTCCACTAACCATCTCGATTAAATCAAAGCCATTCAAGAATCAAAACATTCGAACCAACAATCTAATCACCCATCAAACAATTCACCTCCCGAATACTTACAACCCTAGCCATACCTCTGCAAATTCAACTGAAAGTCAAAATAAAAACAAAGTAAATATTTACTAAAAACAGATCACACTTTTAAACTTAATTAATTTTAAACATCAAAATTATCATTAATATTGGTTTTGCGATCGTAAGTAACCTGACCAATACGCCTTGAAGAGCACCCCATATTAGAAGTCAGAACTGCTTGCGAACCTTCATTTATAACCCCGACACAGAAGTGATTAAAATGAAAAGTAGTTTTACTAAAAACACTCTTATTACAAGCTGTATTCTTGCTGCCTTAAGTACCACTGCCCACGCGGAAGAGTCCGCAGCAAACCACAGTGATACTCAGCCTCCTCAGACAGAAACTGAAACCCTATTTAACTTTTATGGTGAGCTTGGCCTTGGTGGTCACGTGGCACTCGAAGGTGATGATAAAGGCCGCTACGCAGACGGTACTTACATTGAAGCTGGCTTGGCTATCGAGCACGGTAATTGGTTTGGTCTTGCTTATATGGAGGGCTGGACAGTACAAGCCGATGACGAAGGCAATGCTTGGGCAACGGGCCACGGCTGGGGCGGTTTTGAAGGTGGTTTCAACCGCTTTTACGCTGGCTACCGCACAGATAACAAAACAGAATTCATGATTGGTCGTATGGACTCTTCATTAGATGACGTTCAATGGTGGGGTGACCCTACGGTTGAATACGGCTACGCGATCTCAAACACGCGAGACGTGCACCTTGGTGTGAAGATTCAAAACCTAGAAGGCAAGCTTCGCTACAGCGTTTCTTTCGCGCCAGAGTCTGACTTCTCGGAAGACGATGCTCTTGTTCACTTCGGTAAATACGACAGCTTCGCAGACCAATGGAAAGATAAGAACGCCATGGTCAATGGTTACCTTCAATACGATCTGACCGACGACTTAACCTTAATGGGTGGTGGTGAAGTTCGTAACAACGATGGTGGTGAACTATTGCTATTGGGTGCTGAGTACAAAAACTTCGCCACTCGTGTTTGGCACGATACAGATAAAGGCAACCAAGAGTCTTTCGGTAGCGAGTCTGGTATTCAAACCAGTGCATGGTACGAAGCGGCACAAGGCGTTTACCTATCTGCAGCCTACAACTACGCAAACTTTGACGGTGACAATGGCGACAAAGAAATCACCTCTTACATCAATGCTGGCGTTTGGTATGAATACGGCAACGGCGCGTTTGCGACTGCTTTCGATAGCCGCTTTGGCGTAGGCAGCGACACTGAAATCGGCGACGCTCAGGTGTTCGCAATGCAATACTTCTACTGGTAATAACAGGAATTGATCATGAAACTGAATAAATCATTCGCAGCTCTCGCTATCGGTGCAGCCCTTGTCGTTACTGGTTGTGCATCAAATTCCATCTCTGGCTCAAGTTCTGATGCTGAGCAACTGCAAGCCAACGAATTTAAGAACGTTATCGACCGTACTGGCTCACCTGAATACATGCGTGACTACGACTTCGATGACCACCAACGCTTTAACCCATTCTTCGACCTAGGTGCATGGCACGGTCATCTGCTGCCAGACAGTGCAGAAGGCATGGGCGGATTCCCAGGTACAGCACTGCTTACCGAAGAATATATCAACTTCATGGCTGATAACTTCGACCGCCTAAGCGTGTTCAAAGACGGCAAAAAAGTGGCTTTCACTATGGAAGCTTATAGCCTACCGGGCGCATTGGTTCAGACGCTAAAATCTGACGATGTGACCGTAGAAATGACGATGCGTTTTGCTTCAAACCGTACCTCTCTGCTAGAAACAAAAATCACTACCGACTCACCGGTTGAATTAGTGTGGGATGGTGAACTGCTAGAAAAGACGCACGCCAAAGAAGGCGTGGCACAAACCGACAAAACAATCGCTGAAACTTACCCTGAGTATGACCGTCAAATCGTCGCAACCGACGATGGCCTAAAGGTGACCTTCGGTAAGGTTCGTTCGACATGGGATCTACTGACTTCTGGTGAGTCTGAATACCAAGTTCACAAGTCGATTCCAACGAAAACCACGGTTGATGGTTTAGCGTTTACTTCAATGGCAAACATTGAAGCATCGACGACTATCTACACCACATACTCGCATGTTCTAACGGCAGAAGAAGCGCAAGCGGAACAGCCTGAAATCAAAAAGATCATGGCAAACCCTACCGACTTCTTAGCCGCATCAGCAGAACGTTGGGAAGGCTATCTTGAGATGGGTTTAACCAACCCGAACGCGACACCAGAGCAAGAGCGTGTTGCGGTTAAAGCGATGGAAACCCTAAACGGTAACTGGCGTGGCGCTGCAGGTGCGATGGAGTTTGACTCTGTGACACCATCCGTGACGGCGCGTTGGTTCTCGGGCAACCAAACTTGGCCTTGGGACACATGGAAGCAAGCCTACGCAATGGCTCACTTCAACCCAGATGTAGCGAAAGATAACATCCGCGCGATGTTTGCCTACCAAATTCAAGCTGACGATCCTGTTCGCCCTTGGGATGAAGGTTACGTGCCAGATCTATTGGCTTACAACCTAAGCCCAGAACGTGGCGGCGACGGCGGTAACTGGAACGAACGTAATACCAAACCAAGCCTAGCTGCATGGGCCGTGATGGAAGTCTACAAGACCACCAGCGATGAAGCTTGGCTAGAAGAGATGTATCCAAAGCTAGTGGCTTACCACGACTGGTGGCTACGCAACCGTGATAACAACGGCAACGGTGTTCCAGAATACGGCGCAGCACGCGACAAAGCACACAACACACCTGAAGGTGAAATGTACTTCACCGTGGTTCGTGGCGATAAACACGAAACAGTCGTAGGCCAAGCTGAACTGGATAAAGTGGTAGCAGAAGGCAACTACGATTACATCGAGAGCCCAGCTCAAACCGCTGCGTCTTGGGAATCAGGTCGTGATGATGCAGCAGCCTTCGGTTTCATCGATAAAGACCAGCTAGACGCGTACGTTGCTAATGGTGGCAAGCGCAGTGATTGGGATGTTGAATTCGCTCAAAACCGCGCTGAAGACGGCACTTTGCTTGGCTATTCATTGCTGCAAGAGTCCGTTGACCAAGCAAGCTACATGTACAGCGATAACAAGTACCTAGCAGAAATGGCTGACATTCTAGGTAAAGACGCAGAAGCGAAAGAGTTCCGTGAAAAAGCAGAGCACCTATCGAACTACATCAACACCTGTATGTTCGACGAAGGCACTAACTTCTTCTATGACATTCGTATTGAAGACAAGCCTTTAGCCAATGGCTGCGCAGGCAAACCGATTGTCGAGCGTGGTAAAGGCCCTGAGGGTTGGTCACCACTGTTCAACGGTGCAGCAACACAAGCTCACGCTGATGCCGTGGTCTCTGTGATGAAAGATACCTCAGAGTTCAACACCTACGTTCCACTGGGCACAGCAGCGCTTTCTAGCCCAGCATTTGGCCCAGATATTTACTGGCGTGGACGTGTATGGGTAGACCAGTTCTACTTCGGCCTAAAAGGTATGGACAGCTACGGCTACCGTGACGATGCGATTGAAATGGCAGGCGCATTCTTCGACCACGCCGATGGCTTGGTACAAGACGGTCCTATCCGTGAGAACTACAACCCGCTAAACGGTGAACAACAAGGTGCTCCAAACTTCTCTTGGAGTGCTGCCCACCTATACATGTTATACAACGATTTCTTTACTGACGCAGAGTAAGTAAAAACCTATACCTGTCTTCTGAAATTCAATGAAAATCTAACCTCATAAATTTCAGACTTTGGCACTCAGTTTCTCGCTGAGTGCCTTTTTTATATCTGAAGTAACGTAAGCGAAAAACAAGCACTTAGACCATTTGGCCTGCCATGATCCTTTTACTCTGTTCGTTGTACTCAGCTAACACAGGCAAGCTTTTACTCACAAAAAGCAAAGAGTGCTCTTGCTATGAAATCCCATTCAAAAATTTCATCACCCTCACTGAAATATTGAATTCTGAAGACTTATTCGAATTTTATTTATCCTTATTAGCCTTCCGGACATTAATTTGATAGTCGTTTACTAAATAATAGCTAAACTATAGTGTCGCCTACCCCTTTTTTGAGAAAACCTAAATGCCTAATGCTGATTCCACCCTAAACAAACGTATGGGAATCGTTGCGCTCACCTGGCCAATTTTTATCGAAGTTCTTTTAAGAACCGCACTCAACACCAGTGATGTATTCATGTTATCGGGATACTCGGACAAAGCCGTGTCTGCCGTTGGTGTTATTTCTCAGATATCCTTTTTCCTGATCATTGTCTCGACCATGGTCAGCAGTGGTACGGGTATTCTAATCGCGCAATACAATGGTGCTTCCCGCACTCAAGAGAGCGCTCACGTGGGTGTAGCAAGTATCATTCTGGCCATTATTGCCGGTGTGCTACTGAGTGTGATTGCCGTTCTTGTTGCTGAATATTTTATCCCGCTTTATCAACTCGAACCTCAAGTCGAACAGTACGCGCAAGAATACCTGTTCATCAGTGGTGCTCTCACCTTCAATGTAACCATAGGTGTGGTTCTCACCACTATTTTGCGCAGTCATGGCTATTCAAAGTCACCGATGGTGATCAATATGATTGCAGGTGTCATCAACGTATTCGGTAACTACTGTGCCTTATATCAACCTTTTGGTTTGCCTGTATACGGCGTGCAAGGGGTTGCGACCGCGACCGTCATTAGCCAAGTAATCGGAATGTTGATCTTGATTGGTGTGGTCAGAAGCAAAGGGATTTATCTACCAGTGAAGCAGTTTAAATCTGTGCCGAAAGCCATCTATCAAAAAATCATGAAGATCGGCTCGATGAACGCTGGAGAAGTGCTCTCTTATAACATGGCTCAGATCAGCATTACCTTCTTTGTAGTGCAGATGGGTACGTCTTCACTGGCTGCGTTTACTTACGCACAAAACATCGCTCGCCTCTCTTTTGCGTTTGCACTGGCAATTGGTCAAGGCAGCCAAATCCAAACAGGCTATTACATTGGTAAGGGTTGGATCGACGAGATTACCAAGCGCGTGCAACGTTACTTTGTGGTTGGCTTTATCGCGTCAACCGCGATCACCTGCATGGTGTATGTGTTCCGTTTCGAAATTCTCGATCTGTTCACGCAAGATCCAGAGATCATTGCGCTAACGGCGGCACTGATTGCAGGTTCCATCATTCTTGAAGCTGGACGAGTATTTAACCTTATCTTTATCTCTTGTCTAAAGGCTGCTGGCGACATTAAATTCCCGATCAAAATGGGCATTCTCAGCATGTGGGGCATTGGGGTTGCCATGAGCTATTTGCTTGGCGTGCATTGGGGTTATGGCGTATTGGGTGCTTGGATGGCAATCGCGATGGACGAGTGGTTCCGTGGAATCATCATGGCCTATCGCTGGCGAGCTAAGAAATGGACTCGATTCTCTTTTTAGGTTGTTGTTGATACGTCGAAATTTATCTCGACTGTCTCGTCCTAAAATACGTTGACAGTATTTCTACTAAGCCAACAGCATCAGCTGTTGGCTTTTTTCATGCACCTCATTTGGAGTTTTCATCCTGAGACTAAGGTGCGGCCTCATATTGTTATAGGTACTTATAGACTCTTTTACTAGTTGTTTAAGCTCTCCGAGGTTTTTACACTTATTAAGTAAGAACTCTTGTTTCAGTATTCCATTTACTCTCTCTGCTAATGCATTTTGATAGCAGTCATAACCGTCTGTCATCGAGGGGCTTATGCCGCTACTTTTCAACTTATCTTGATAAACACCGGAGCAATACTGGAGACCACGATCAGAGTGATGGATACACGAACGATGATATTGACGCCCCTTAATAGCCATATCTAGCGCTTTCACAACATCCGTCGCCTTCATTTCGTTGCTCAGCTCGTAGCCCATAATTTTCCGACTAAACGCATCAGTTACCAATGAGAGATAGTGAATGCCTTCATCTGATTGGATATAGGTAATATCACTTACTAACACACCCTCTGGAGTGCATGGTTTGTAGTTCTTTAATAAGTTCGGATGTTTTTTCATCCAATGCTTACTGTTTGTCGTTTTCGTAAAACTACGTTTAGGTCTTACCAATAACCGTTCATCACGTAAGTAGTTGAAAAGAGCATCCCGACCTAACTTGATACCTTGTTCTTGCAACTTTGGCTTAAGTAAAAAGTAGAGCTTTCTAGTGCCAACCCGAGGCATATAACGTCTAATATCCAACACCATTTGTTTGATGGGTTTAAGTTCCAACTGGCGATGAACAGCTCGCTTTTCTCGTTGATAAACGCTTTGTCTCGTTATCCCGCATAGCTTACATACTCGAACTAAACTTATTCCTTCTTGTTCTTGAAGGCTTCTTGCTCCTTGGTGAGATACTTTTTTCTGAGGCTAGTTCCGTGTTCAGCATCAAGAATATCAACCACTCTATTTAAAAAGAGATTCTTGATTTTTTCGTCTTCCAGCTCTTTCTCAAGACGCTTTATTTTCTGTGCTGGTGACTCTTTAGGCTTAGTTGATTGGTGCATGGTATTCATCCTTGGAGTTTGCGCCCAATTCATCTTACCGTGCTTTCGAAGCCAAGTTAAAACAGTTGAACGGCCTTGGATACCATAAATGGTTTGGGCTTGTTTATATGTCATATCGCCTCTTTCTACAGCGGCGACGACCTGTAATTTAAAGCCTAGTGTGTAATCACGCTGAGTGCGCTTAACGTAGGTATTATTTGAAGTAGCCATAATTCGTCCTCAATGTGTAAACACATTTCAGGACGGGACAGACCAAAAGAAAAAAGGTTCATCGCGGA
>NZ_JBFROI010000008.1:0-17051 GCF_041471405.1 Vibrio sp. 10N.261.52.C11 | reverse complement strand
ACGTATTATCTGGTAAGTATATTTCTAGTATCATTAAATTAATAATATTAGATGTGAAATAATATTAGTGGCTAATCTATAGAGTAATTAACTTATATCTATAAAAATTAACCATATTAAATCGAATTAAAAGGTTACTTCTTATCTCGGAAGCTCATGCTCTCACTGTTAAAAGGCGTGTGGTAGGTGCATTGGTAATTGATATCGATAATATCGCTGACGATGAACAGTTCACCCGATGCCAAGAAACCTCGGTTGGTGATATTCATCGCTGCTGCATTTTTTTTGCAGCCAAGTAGCTCTGCATCTTCTTTAGAAACATTGATCGCTTGGTAGGTCGTTAAGTAGCTATCGATCTGAAGGCCTTTCGCTAGCGCATGTTTCTGGATTGAGCTTTCAATGATCTCGGCATTCATCTCTGGGAAGACACTGACAGGGATCTTGGCTTCTTCAATCTGGACTACTTTATTGTTAATCAATCGAAGACGTCTAATTTTCCAAATGTAGTCATTGTCGTCTAAAGAAAAAATCTGCTGTTCGTGGTTATCGGGTAGCGCTTTATTTAGCTGGAGCTTTTTATAAGAGATCTCTTCAAAACTGTTTTCAGTAATGGAGTTGTACACCAGTGCTGTACCAATGAGAGAAGTGTTGACGAAGTAACCAGAACCCACCTTAGATTTCACCATGCCAATAGCCTCTAGCTTGGCTAGTGCTTTACGAATCGTGAAACGAGATAATCCATATATTTCAGACAGTTCTCTTTCTGCAGGAAGCTTATGGCTGATACTGTTTTGGCAAATTTTGCTCACAATATCTTGGACAACTAACTCGTACTTTTTCATAGATCAATAACTTTAAAGTGTATTCACTGTGACTAAAGAATAGTGAACTAAATCAGGGATTCAGTACGCTCTGAATGACTCATAATTGTAACATAGAAGGTTAAGTGGGTGATGATAAATAGGGTTAGTTAGGGGTACTAGTGACCACCTTTTGCGCTGACTTGATTACATCTTGTGATTCTAGTCCTCATTTTGTAAAACAAGATTATGAACTTTAACGTGCGGCATTTAATGTCTGTGTTGTTGCTATTTTAAGTGACTAATTCAGGAGTAGGGTATGAGTTCGAATCAAATCAAAATGTCGTATTTGATGTGGGTAATGTGATTGTGCGTTGGTCGCCGCTGGAAATTACTCAACTAACGTTTGGTAACATTGCCGACCCTGAAGCCCGAGCGCTTTCGATTTTCCAAAGTGCGATTTGGTCGGATTTGAACAAAGGGTTCTTAACCGAAAATGAAGCCAAACTTCGCTACCAACAAGAGCTCGATTTATCTTCATTAGAGTGCGACCGCCTGTTTTATTACGTTAAGAAAACGCAGATCTTATTGCATGGTTCTGTCGACCTTATCGAGCGCGTAAAGCGTGCTGGGTATGGTGTGTATGCACTTACCGACAACGTGGTCGAGATTGTTGAACACCTAAAAGCCACCTACGAATTTTGGCCTTTGTTTGATGGCGCAGCCGTATCCGCTGAACTTGGCATGCTTAAACCGCAGCCTGAGATTTACCAAGCGTTGCTTTCAAATAATGGACTGGAGGCTTCAGAAACGGTGTTCATTGATGATATGCCTTACAACGTAGAAGGAGCAAAAGCCGTAGGTATGGCGGGTATTCAGTTTATCGATTCTGCGCAATGTGAGAACGAACTTCGTGCTCTTGGCGTCGAATTTACGTGATCATGTAGCGAAATTCTCAAGCTATCTATTTCAGTCAGGTTTCTCTATGTAGATAATCTAGGTAGGCAAGATAAGTAGAAAAACGACGGATAGAAAAGACTGATAAAAGCTAAAACGAATCGATTAAAAAGAGGCGCTGTTTCATCATGAACATCGCCTCTTTTTCTATTTGTTCTTTTAATGAGCTTTATTTTTCTATTTAACTTTATTGCTCAGTATCCAAGTGTCGAATTAACTTCGCCGGCGTGCCACCGTATAGACAATCTGGCGGTACATCGCTGTTGACCACAGAGTTCGCCGCGATAACCGAGCGAGCCCCAATCTTCACGCCTTGGTTGATGACCGAGTTTCCACCAACCCACACATCATCTTCGATTGTTATCGGTAAACAGAAGGTTTCCCATTTACGACGGCTACGATAATCAAGGGAGTGTGATGGCGTATAGAATTGGACGCTTGGTCCAATTAAAACATTGTTTCCGACTTTGATTCTCGCACCATCTAGCATTACGACGTTCATATTGATGAAGGTGTCGTCACCAATCTCGATGGTTTTTCCAAACTCACAATGAAAAGGGGGCTGGATTAAGCTGCTACTCCCGACTTTACCGAATAGCTGCTCTTGCAATGTGTGTTGTTGATCTGGATTTTGATGGTTGTTGAAGGCCATTAACGCCTTTTTGGCATTGGTACGTATGGTATCAATTTCTTGGTCTGCACCATCATATACTTGCCCAGATAACATTTTATCGAGTTCAGTTTGATCGTTTGTATTACTCATGCTGCCCACTTTCCGAGAGTCTCGGTCTAAATGACGAATACTGCAAGATTAGCGATTTTTGGACATAAAAAAAGAGAAAAGCCTCAGCCTTTCTCTTCCTATTTTGTGCTTTAAGCACTAATGCTAAGTGAGCCCAGCTATTCAGCAAAAGGCGCGCTTTACCAATTAGATTTGCTCAACGAAACCCATTAGGTGCTGTTTCACTTCGTCTGAAGCAAACGCACTTTCTACAGAGTACTTGTAGATTTCTACGTAATCTTCTTTTGTTAGACCGAATGTTTCACACGCACGTTTTACTTCGTTGGTCATGGTAGTGTTCGACACAGTGCGGTTATCTGTGTTGATCGTTACAACGATGCCGTCTTTCTTGAATTCAGCAATTGGGTGGTCGCTGAATTTGTGAATACATTTAGTTTGAACGTTACTTGTTGGGCAAGTCTCAAGTGCAACTTGCTTCTCTTTAACGATGTTGTATGCGTCTTCGTTACCTTGGATGTGGACACCGTGGCCGATACGCTCAGCATCCAACATAGTTACTGCATCGTAAACGTTTTGACCATGCCATTGCTCACCAGCGTGCACGGTAATGCGGTAGCCTTTTTCAAGAGCGTATTGTGTGTATTCTGGGAATTCAGCACAGAAACCTGGCTTTTCACCACCTGCGATATCAAACGCAACCACGCCTTTACCAAGGTATGGTTTACCAGCGTCGATTACATCTTTGATTGAGTCTTTCGGGAACATACGAAGTACAGACATGATGTAGTTGCCCTTAATGTCGTATTTCTCTTCTGCACGCTTCATGCCTTTAACCGCACTTGCGATGATTGCATCAAGAGACAAGCCCTTGTTTACGTGAAGAATCGGTGCAAAACGAACTTCTAGGTACTTAACGTTTTCTAGTGCTGCGTCTTCGTAAAGCTCAAAAGAGATACGCTCAATCGCTTCTTCCGTTTGCATCACTTGCAGTGGCAGGCTAAAGCAAGCTAGGTACTCATCAAGGTTTTTGCAATCTTCAGGCACTGTTAGAGACTTTACTACCGCTTCACGGTCTTCTGGAAGTTCGATTCCGTACTGTTTCGCCAGATCAATAATGGTGTCTGGACGAACGCTTCCGTCTAGGTGGCAGTGCAGATCAATCTTAGGGAGTGCTAGAAAGTTCATGAGTATTCCTTAGGTCTATTATTTTTTGAGTTATTAACTCATAGGTTACATGGGCTTAAATTAACAAGTTTGTGATATGATTTAAAGTGACATAAAGTCATCATTAATCTGAATCTAAGGAATATCATGGTAGATGTTAAGAGCTTACTCAAATGTGATATGAATTTACTGCTGTGTTTACATGTGTTGCTTGAAGAGCGCAGTGTGAGCAAAACGGCAGAGCGATTGTTCCTTAGTCAGTCCGCGGTGAGTAAACAACTCACCAAGCTACGTTCTTTGTTTGATGACCCGCTGTTTGAACGAGAGTCAAAAGGCCTGTTTCCAACACCGAAAGCCACCTCTTTAGCGCCTAAAATTCATCAAATCCTTCTGCAAGTTGAACAGCTAACCGTGCCGGACATTTTTGAGCCGAAAGACAGCGAACGTACTTTTAATATCGATCTTGTTGAAACCGCTTATACCGCGATTTACCCTAAATTTATGCCTAACGCGCTAGCAGATGCGCCGAACATTACGGTAAACAGCACTACTTGGAGCAGCGAAACCTTTAAGCGCTTACTAAAGCGTGAGGTCGATTTCGGGATTGGAATTTTTGAGCTCGATGAAAGGGCTAGCACCCACATTCAAAATATCCCTGCCGAGCTAAACCACGTCGAGTTGCTGCAAGATTACTCTGTGTGCTTGATGCGAAATGATCACCCAGTACTTCAAGAAGAGTGGAATCTGCAAGCCTTCCTTAAATACCGTCATATTCAGTTGGTGACCGGTGGCGTTGGCGACTGGTTGCTACTGGAAATCTTGCAAGCCAAACAGCTTCAAATTAACAAAGCCGCCAACGTGTCGGACATCACCAGCGCAGTAAAGCTGTGCAAACAAAGCGATTTGCTGATGTGTTATCCGTACAACTCGGTTCGTGACTATATTGAGAGTGGCGAACTGGTGATGAAGCCGATTCCTATTGAGTTGGTTCCCGGTGGTTTGTTTTTGCTTTGGCACCGTTACTTTGATTCTGAACCAAGCCACAAATGGCTTCGCGACCTCATAGTCAATAAGACCCAAGAACCTCAGCTGTAAACCGCGAGCTACGATGATCAAAACGGCGAAATAAGTTTTTTAAATTTATTTCGTCTTTTTCGAATGAGCATTGTCTTATTACGGGTGCCAAATGCCCGCCAAGAATGAGATATCTAAATGAATCCAATGCCATCGATTCCGCAACAAGTCATTGAAGATGCTTGTGAGTGGGCAATTATGCACGGTTCGTCGCACCTTTGAACAATTGAGCTGTCAGCTTTCATCGGGCGATAATCAACGCCTGCTATTGAAAGATGTCGGCGCTGTCGATGTGGTGTACCTAAGAGCTGGCTACCAGTATTCAGATTACTGGGCTCCAGAGCTCAATGAATCAGTTTGTTGCCACACGCTAAGTCAGACTCGCTTGTTTATGGAGCAACACCATGTCGCAATGAACGCGACCATCAGCCAGCAACTAGCGACCAGTAAAACCATGCAAATGCTGCTGACCATGATGCCAGCAACAGAATACGCCCGCTGGGGCTTAACGCTAGAAGAAACCGAACTGGTCAAGAGTGTCTTGGCCGATATGAAGCCAATAACTAGTGAGTCGATTGGATGGTTTAACACGCAAGCCAACAAGCAAGAATGGGTGCTAAAAAACCAAGGCGAGGGCGGAGGCCATTGTGTCTTTGGTGACGACATCAGCGAACAACTGAGCCTGCTTAAACCAGAAGAGTACGACGCGTGGGCATTGATGCAGCGCTTGTACCCGCATGAACGTGACGTGCCGACCATTGCAGTGCGTGACACTCACCAAACGCTCGTGACAGACTTAGTCAGCGAAGTGGGTTTGTTCACCGTTTACTTCAAAGGTGAACCAGTAACAGAGCTAGACGGCTACGCGGGTTACTTGATCCGCAGTAAACCTGCCAGCGAAAATGAAGGTGGAATCCACAGTGGCAAAGGGATTCTCGATTCGTTGATGTTGATTGATTAGTTGAATCGGCATTAAAAACCAGAACTCATGTTCTGGTTTTTTGTATCTGAGCTCAGTAAAACTTCAGAGTTTGGATAACAACAATCACGCCCCTAACTTGGTAAAGGCCAACGGGGTTTGTCCAGTTTGCTGTTTGAAAAAAGCGATAAACGCACTGTTGGATGAGAACTCTAGCAGATGAGCCACATCAACGACTTGTCGGTTTTCTGAGAGCAGTTCAATCGCTTTAAACAAGCGCCATTGCTGTCGCCACTCTTGGTAAGTCATGCCTGTTTCGGCTTTGAATAATCGAGTAATCGTTTTGGTGCTTGCGCCAACCGAGTTCGCTAATGTCGAGAGGGCTGGGGCAAGAAAGGAAGCGGTTCGGACTTGTTTGCAAAAGCTTTTAAAGCGGCGATCTGTCGGTAGTGGCAAGATAAACGAGTGTTGGTTAGCACTGTAAAACTCTTCCCAGAATAGGTTGGCGGTATTGGTGGTTTGCTCGCGGGCAACATCCCAATCCCAGAAAGCCATCTTATTGATCAGGGCTTTTAAAAGCTCATTCACTTCCACAATTTCAATCGCTTCTGGGCAGGTGTAAATACTGCTATCAAAATAGAGCGACCGATAAGCAACCACATTGGTCATCTGCGCGCGATGTTTGGTATAAGGCGGGATCCACACGGCTTTAGTCGGCGGCAAAATGCAAATGGCGTTTTCTAAGGTCAAGGTGATGCAACCCTGCGGAGCATACAGCAACTGTCCTTTTACGTGGTGATGTATTCCTGAATCATGCTGACCTAGCTCTGCCGCAATCCCTATTACGGGCGCAGGTAAGCTGTCTGCATCAAACTCAATCGTTTCGCTGATTAATGCCATTTGTCCTAATCTTGTTGTTTTTGGTTTTAATGTTGTTAACGAGCCAAGGTTAGTTTCCCCTAGACTCCTCGTCAAGTTCACTGGTCTTGGAAAAATGATGAAAACAAAACCTTCTTTATGGCAAATGGTGCTATTGCTGATGTTCCCTCAAATCGCAGAAACCATCTATAGCCCGACTCTGGATTCAATATCGAAATCCTTTGATGTGAGTTACGCACAAGCGGCGCAAACCCTCTCGATCTACTTCTCAGCGTTTGCGCTCGGTGTTGTGGTATGGGGCATATTGGCAGACAAATGGGGGCGTCGACCAACCATGTTACTGGGCATGGGGTTATTCGCCTGTTCAGCACTTATTGCTATGCAAACCGACAGCTTTACGTGGTTGATGATAGCCAGAGCCATGGGTGCTTTCGGGCTTGCGGTGGGCTCGGTGGTGACACAAACCATGTTGCGCGATGCCTTTAGCGGCGCGGAACTGGCCAAGGTGTTTGGTTACATGGGGATGGGGCTGTCGATTAGTCCAATCATCGGGCTGCTTCTTGGCGGTCAACTAAGCCAAGCGGGCGGGCATCAATATGTGTTTATTGCCTTGTTTATTATGGTGTTAGCGTTGTTGGCACATAGCCTATGGTCATTGCCTGAAACGCAACAATCTAAGCAGCCATTGCAGTTAAAGTCACTCAGTATTCACATGATCAAAGATAGCAATATATGGATGTCTGCGTTGCTGGTTGCGTCGTTCAATATTGCACTGTTTTCCTATTATCAATTGGGTTCATTTGCCTTCATTCAACTTGGATTTAGCGTTGAGCAGTTTGGCTACAGCGGCATTGTGCTTGGGTTCGGGACTCTGTTGGGAAGCTTGGTGAACAAGACATTGTTGAAGAGACAAGTGTCTTCAATGTCTCTGATTGGTATCGCAGCAGGGCTTCAAACATTAGGTGCGGTGGGTGTGTATTTTTCACAACACACGATCTGGTTCTTGCTTCCAATGATGTTGGTGGTTATGGCGTTTGGCATTGCGATTCCCAATGTATTGAGCCGAGCGTTGGTACGTTACCAATCTCAAGCAGGAAGTGCAGGCGCACTGTTTGGTTTGATGTATTACACCTTGATCGGCTCAGGGCTCGCTTTAGCGGGAATGCTCCAAGATCTAGGTGTAGTGTTGGTACTTTGTGGCGCGTTATCTGTTCTGGTGACGATACGCAGTCGACTCCAGCTTAAACGCTAAGTCTCTCATCTGTATTGATAAATTCCGTGTCCTGTTTGGCGCGGAATTTATCATTTCTTGGTTTGTAAATTTGGATATTGACAGGGGTAGAGTGATCGTTCTACTCTGTAGGTAGAACAATCATTCTACCCTTTGTCGGGTATTGAGAGAGCACTATGTTGAGAGAACAGATTGCAGCAAGCTTAGAGGTGGCATTTAGCCAGCAAGGTTTTGCTGAGCCGAGCGTTGCACAGCTGAAAACGGCGTGCGATGTAAGCCTAAGAACCTTGTATAAACATTTCCCTTCAAAAGAAGCGATGATCGTTGGTGCCTTGGAATATCGACACCAACGCTACTTAGATTTCTTGTTGGAAACGTCGCCTGAAAAGGGGCTCGCATCGGTTACTCATATCTTCAACAAGCTCCAACAATGGTTAGAAGAGTATGCGCCACATGGGTGCATGTCGATGAATGCGATGGCCGCGTTTCCCGATAATGAGCTTATCAGCCAAGCGGTTACACAGCATAAAGAACAAGTTCGTTTGCTAATAGGCAAGCAGAGCCTGCGAGAGGATCTCGCGACACCGCTGTTTTTACTTCATGAAGGCGTATCAAGCGCGTGGCCAGTATTAGGCGAAGAAGCGGTGGCATCAGCACAGAATATGGTGACAAAATTACTCGAGGAAACACGATGAAATTCGAACTACCGAAAACAATGAAAGGCGTAGAGATGTTGGGTCACGGTGGAGCAGAAATGCTTGGCTACCGCGGAGATATCGCGGTTCCTCAAATCGAACCTAATGAAGTGCTGATCAAAGTCATGGCTGCAGGCGTTAATAATACTGACATCAACACGCGAATCGGTTGGTATGCAAAAAGTGATGATTCAGACGATGCCAGTTGGTCGGGTGAAGCGCTAAAGTTCCCTCGTATCCAAGGTGCTGACGTGTGTGGTTTTATCGTGGAAGTCGGCAATGAAGTCTCAGTTGACCGTATTGGTGAGCGTGTTCTGATTGAGCCTTGTTTGACCGAGGTTTATGGACGAGATCTGCCACAGCCATGGTATTTCGGATCTGAATGCGATGGTGGTTTCGCTGAATACACCAAAGTAGCAGCTAAGCACGCTTACGCGGTGAACAGCACCATGTCGGATGTTGAGCTAGCGTCTTTCCCATGTTCTTACTCAACAGCAGAGAACATGCTAACTCGTGCCAATGTGGCTGAAGGTGATCGCGTGCTTATCTCAGGTGCATCGGGCGGTGTGGGCTCTGCGGCTATTCAGCTAGCAAAAGCTCGCGGCGCGTATGTTATTGCCATCACTAGCCCAAGCAAGAACCAACAGTTACTTGAACTTGGCGCTGATGAAGTGATTGCCCGTGATTCAGATTTGGTTAACGCGCTAGGCGAAAGCAGCGTGAATGTGGTGATCGATTTAGTTGCTGGTGACAAGTGGCCAGAGTTTCTTGAAGTCCTAAAACCGCATGGCCGTTATGCCGTATCTGGCGCAATTGGTGGCGCTATGGTTGATCTTGATGTCCGAACTCTGTATCTCAAAGACCTTAGCTTTTTTGGTTGCACGGTTTTAGAACCACAGGTATTCCAAAATCTAGTCGACCGTATTGAGAAGCAGCAGATTGGCGCCATCGTCGCAGAGTCTTATCCGTTAGCCGATATTCATAAAGCGCAAGATGAGTTTTTAAAGAAAAAACACGTTGGTAAGATCGTGTTGGAAGTGGCAGAACGCTAGTTTTAGTCAGCTTCACGGTTTAGATTTATGGAAGAGCGAGCAAGCGTTATGTGCTCGCTTTTTTGTTTCTGGCGAATGCTGGCGGGCTCAGTCTTGCAACCCGTTGAGTAACAGATCCTATACAGCTGAAAGTTAATGATTCATTTATCATTGTGTGGTTTATGAATTAACTGTGCGATAATTACCGCCATTATATATCCCTATCTATGTTGTATTTATCTAGGAGCCGTATTGATGTTTAAAAGGGTATTGCAGGCACTATTCTCACCTTTTGTTGATTCAAAAAACAAACCCTCTGCAGAGCCTGCCCAACAAGAGCAACAACAAATCGTTGCTACTGATTCTGTTCAGTCTTCAATCTTTGTTCCGCCGTCGTCCACTCAGCCATCATCATTAATCGTCGATAATACGCTTAGCCTTCACGATGGTGAGTTCCTTGATTATTTGTTTGGAGAGTCTCGCCTTCGAACGGAGTCAGACCCATTTAGTGATTTTGTCGCTTGTCAGATCGAACGTTTGATTCGCTCTCCAAAAGCCCTGCTTAATGAACTGCCAGTGATGCCAGCCTCTGTAACCACGTTAATGGCAGAATTACAGAGTGATGAGTTTGATGTCGATGCACTGTTAAGAGTGATTGAGCGCGAGCCGAGTATGGCTGCCGATGTGATTAAACTGGCTAACAGCGCCTTCTACAAACGCAGTGAAAAACAAGTTACTGACTTAAAAACTGCTTTCCTCAATATGGGTTCACAAGGGCTCGTTGAAGGGGTGGTGAATAGCTACATGAAGAACTTCACGCCGGGGAACAATATTTACTGGCGTCACTTCGGTGAGAAAATTTGGAATCACAGTGTTCAAACCGCGTCGTTTTCTAAGGAGTTGATGAAAGACTCTTCATCTCAAGAAGAGCAAGCAGCGGCGTATTTTGTTGGGTTAATTCGCAACTTAGGCAAGATGATCATTTTCCAGATGATGGTAGAAGCCTTCAAGCATGTTGATCCTTCTGTTCCACCTAACTCGTTAGCATTGAAGCGCCTGATGAACAGCTACTCCATTCGCCTGACTTACACCATTGCTAAGTTCTGGGAACTGCCAGAGTCTGTGTTGACCGCGATTGGCTACCAAGAGTCTAGCCGATACGAATGCACACCACTTGGTCAAGCTGTGTTTGAAGCTAACTACTTGAGTGAATTGTGCTATTTACGGGAAGAACAAACGATTGAAGTCGAGCAATTTAAGCGTAGATGCAAAGAGACACTGATGTCTCCGGCTGCATACAAAGTGGCTAACCGTATCTATAAAGAGTCTGAATTGGCGCTAGTGAGCTAACCCTTAGCCTATTCGACCTACGCTGTGACTGAACATAATGATTGGTTGCAGCTTGGTTGGGCTAGGTTGTGAAATACATTCAGCTACGAAATACGCTTACAAATGGCTAATCCACAGCTTGTCGAGCTCACACCAACCGAAACCATTTACTTGTGCGCCGTGTATCTTTTCAGAAACCTCTAAGTTGAACGCCTCTTGCTTGAGCTCAGTCACAACCCCAGATTCATGCAACCAATGCCGGAGCGACAACAGTGCATTCATCGCTAACTCAAAGTCTGGTTGGTTTGTTATTGAAGCTAAGCCTTGTTCGATTGTCTCTAGCATCTCAGCAGGCAGCACTAAGTCCTCAAATGGGAAGCGAGTGAAAAAGCTTAACCACGAAGTGAAGGTGTCGTTCTCATCAATAATGCTACACAACACGACGTCTTTGGTAGTTAGGTAGTTAGTTTGGTAGTGACCATATTCCACGCTGGTTTTGTGGTCGCCGGATACTGATAAATGCTCGAAAAGGGTTTGGCATTCAGAGGTGTCTTCAACGGTGAACTCCCGCTCTGTTTTCGACAACGCTGGGTTTTGAATTTTGAAGAAGGTTGAGCCGAATTCCGGTTGGGAAGCATGGCCATCGCAACGCACAGTGGTCGTTTTCTCGGGCAGTTTCACGCACACCTGATTTTGAGCGCAGGCTTTGCTTTGTGCCCATTCTGGATAGACCCACAACTCGACTCGATTGAGAATCGGCGTGCTGTGTGAATAGGCGCTATTACGGCTCAATCTCAACATCTTGCTTGAGAATATGTCTAATGAGAACGCGCCAGATCCAATCAGCCTATCAGTTGGTGATGAGTGATCAAATACGGAAGCTTCAGCTCTGGCAAGTAGGCGTGGTAAATGCCAATCAGGTTGATTCAGTTTCACGACAACCACATTGCCTGCCGAGACAGAGACCTCATCAATATGCTGATAACAACGACGCCATATTTTGCTTTGGCAGAGCGAGTTAAGGTTGCGCGCTATGTCTTGAGGTTCGAGTGTTCTTCCGTTATGAAACTGAACACCATTACGAATTTGAAAGTGCCACTGTGTTGCATCTTGATGAGCCTGCCAATGATAAGCCAGATCGCCGCTGAGTTTGCCGTGCTTAACGGAGGTTAGGCGTTGGCAAACTTGCATAACTAAGAAACGTTCGGTGCGTCTAAGCACGCGTTGAGGGTGAAGCGCTTCGAGTTCTCGGTGAAACGGGATGTACGCGATATTCTGCGCCGACGGATTGGTATTGCTTAGAAAGGCTTGTAACTCAGCGCTAGCATTGCGGCCACTCAATCCAGCCTTGCGCTGTCATCGCTTTGAGTAAGGTCTGAACGTGACGTTCACTCACGTGCAGCAGTGTGGCCAGTTGGTTGACCTGACAGTGTGATACTCCAGGCCCAAAAGCCTGAAATATCTTTTCATACAGTTCAAGCTTGCGCTTAAGGTTGCCCAATTTGCTTTTCCTAACGACGAGGTTGAGTTAAGTGTTGATAGCCAGAGTCAATGAGTGCTTTTTCCATCGTGTCGAGAACACGAGAGGTTATCTCTGAGCTTAGGATATTCGACTCAGTTTTGCCTTGAAGCACCAAATCTGAAAAATGGTCGATTTCAAATTCGAACCCATTGCCCGTCACTCGTTTGTTGATGGTCGACTTCTGCCCTTGATGTTCAATCTCAATAAAGGCCGGATTCCACCATTTTTCGTGAATGGTGATCTTAGTATCAGGCCCACTCAAGTGCGCTGTTCGGGGAAGGTTTTGCACGGTTGATGCCGATATCTTACCGTTCATATCACCAGAGAAGGTAAAGCATGCATCGGTATCAACATTCGCTCCCTCATAAAGACACGACATCTCTACCTGAGGTTTTGAAGGGTTTACACCCAGCGTTCGGCACAGATCGTAAAAGAACCAAAGCCCATAGACCCCAACATCGAGTGTTGCTCCGCCTGACAAATCCGGATTGAAGATAAACAAATCGGGCTCATAGTCATGATGGTTACCAAAGCTGGCTTCGATGGAATCTATCTGAATGTTGTTATCGACCAAGAATGATTGGAGCTCACGATACGCGGGAAACACCACGGTTTTCATCGCTTCTAACAGCATCACGCCATTTTGCTTCGCGAGAGCTTTCATCTCAAGCCAGTCAGCAAGGTTGGTAAAAGCCGGCTTCTCGACCAATACGTGCTTGTTATTCTTCAGAAACAGTTCAGCAAGTGGCTGGTGGTATGGGTGAACCGTAGCGATGTAAACCGCTTCAACACTTGGGTCATTCGCCATCTCTTCATAAGAACCATAAGCCTTGTCGCAACCAAACTTGTTGGCGAACGTGGCTGCGCGTGAGTGATCTCTGGCGGCAACCGCATCAAGCTCACCATGCAGAGAGTGCTCTGTGACTGCGGTTGCGAATCGATTGGCGATATTGCCTAGCCCTGCGATGCCCCATTTAATTTTTCGTTGCGTGTCGCTCATCAGTTGCTCCAAATCGTTGTTTTGTATCAGTGTACTCAGAGACGCCACATACAAATAGAGAACAGATTTCTCAACCTGTTCTCTATTTATTTTATTCTAGTTGAAGCTCAGGATTAGCTCTGTAGGGAGCGTTTCCAATCGGCTAGGGCTTGAATGTGTTTTGGCCCGATGCCACAACAGCCACCGACGATATTCGCGCCCAGTGCATGCCAGTGTTTTGCGTAAGCTAAGTAACCTTGGCCATCCAGCTCACGCATTTCTTGAAACATATCATTCGCTTCATGTTCACTGCTGATAGGTGCAAAGTTATTGGCGTAGACACCAATTTCTAAATCACTGCCTAGCTCATCGATCACTTTCTTAGCATCGATAATGGCTTGATCCATCACTTCAGGCACTGAGCAGTTAAACATAATACCTGTCGCATTTGATTGGCAGGCAAGTTTGATGGCGTCTGTTACGCTCTCACCAGAACGAATGTTTGCAAAATCACTCTTGGTGTCTTCCAAACTGAATGCGTAGTAACACGGCTTATCTGACTGCTTAAGTACCGCATGAATGGAATCGAACTCTTGCAGGCTACAGATGGTTTCCGCTATCCAAAGGTCGATGTTTGGAGCCTGGGCATCGTAAAGCGTTTGGATGATTGGCGCCGCCTCTTCTACCTTAAATAAGTCTGGTCGGTAGCTGCCAAATGGCGGTGGAATCGCGCCTGCTACTTTCACTGTGTGGGGTGCATTGTCAGCCACTGCTTTAGCCAGTTCGCCAGACAGTTCGGCTAGTTCAAAGCCTCGCTGCTCGAACAGCTCTTCACCCAAGTGAAAAGGCACACAGGCGTAGCTATTGGTGATTAGGATTTCAGCACCTGCATCGACAAAGTTTTGATGTGCTTGGCTGACAAATTCGGGTGCTTCAATCAGCGCTTGAGCACTCCAAAGCGGTTGAGAAAATGGCGCGCCAATTTCTTTGAGTTCTCGGCCCATGCCGCCATCAAGTATGGTTAGTGTTTTCATATTCAATACTATCTAAACAATTGCTGAAGTTCTGCCGCCACCATATCAGACAACCTTGTTAGACAGAAGCCATCAAGCCAAGGTTCAACTATCGATGAGGGAGTTTCGTTATAAGCCGTCTAGCGGGCTAGTCGTGCCACTAAAGTGTTGCCCAATAACGTGAGTGTAAATCTGAGTTGTCTTAACATCACTGTGCCCCAGTAGCTCTTGAACCGTTCTGATATCGGAGCCTGACTTTAGAAGTTGCGTAGCAAAACTGTGCCTGAAAGTATGACAACTAATTCGCTTGTGGCGCAATTTATTAGAGTTAGTCGCCTTCTTCAGCGTTTTTCGGAGTACCGAATCATGTAGGTGGTGTCGGCATACGATCCCCGACTCAGAGTGTTGAGTGACGGATTTTGATGGGAATAGGTACATCCAAGCAAGTTGTCGATAGGCACTAGGGTATTTTTTACCTAATCGGTGAGGCAAAGATGGCCCAAACCCATTCAAGTTATCTTTAGCGAGCAGAACTGCAACTTGTGAAATTTTGTCTTGTATAGCTTCAGTGAGTGAAAAACTTAAAATTGTCACTCGGTCTTTATTTCCTTTCCCATTGTGAACAGTGAGAGACCCTTGTTTTAGATCTATATCTTGTACTCGAAGCCTCAGGCATTCCGATACTCTCAAACCTGAACCATACAACAAGCGAAAAAACAGTTGATATTTAGGATCTATTTCATTGATCCCCGAGATAGCTTCCGCATGATTGAGTACGCTAGGAATTTTTCGAGACCGAGTCGCATAGCTAAACCCTAAGTCTCCTAGAGGTTGCTTAATAAATTGATTGTATAAATAGGCTAGAGCATTGAGAGCTACCTTTTGAGTATTGATGGCTACTTTTTGTTGATTAGCTAAATGAGAAAGAAAGGAGACAACTTCAGCGGCATGCATCTGTTCAGGGTGTTTAAGCTTATGAAAATGAATGAAGTATTTTATCCAGTAACAGTAGGCTTTGATTGTCTTGCGACTATAGCCTCGCATCGTCATATGTTCGCAAATTGCCTGCATGAATTGACTCGCCATATATTCCCCTCACAAAATCTGTACATACAGACAGTTTATTGCTTGTTGAATAATTAATGACTTAAAAAAGAGTGGTTTTTAACTCTGATTGAGCACGAATTTAACGAGAGGCTTATTTTAAATTATTGATTATACTGCAGATTTATGGGTGGTTAAGAATGAGGCCGAGCGTTACATAGTCGGCAATATGTGCTTGCACGTTTTCACACTTATTGTTTAGACCCACTTTTATATTAAATGCATAGCATTCAGTTGGTTATGAGTGACCTTTTTGATATGTTAAGCGGATAGATTCGTGCTTGCACAATATTAAAATGTTAACTTACATGGAGGTACATCAAAATTGAAAACTAAATTAGGTAGCTGTATTACAGTTATTTTTGATCTGGAATTTTATGTTCCTGAAAAGTCGCGAAAGGAAGTAGGTTTTTGTTATAACCCATGGGATAAAGCATCCCGAATTCTAGGTGGTGGTTTTTTAAGTATAAACGGCTTTACTGTCGACAAAACCCACGATGATGCTATTCCAAAAAAAATTAAAAGCTATTGGCTGTGGGAGCACGAAAATAATGAGCGTGTGCTCCTTGAGCGAATACTTGATGTTTTAGTTAAAGCCTCAGAAAAAGTCAGCAAAGCACACAATGGTACGAGGTCAGCTGTTTTGTGCGGTATCGGTATTTCATCTTCAGACGTGCCGATCTTGTTCGAGTTATTCAAAAGGTACAAGTTACTATCAAATCAGCAAGCCTTTGAATTACAGAATAAATTTCGAGTAATGGATTTGTCTCAGATAGCAACTCCTTTGTTTAACCTAAATACAGGCTATATGTATCCTGCACCTAAAAACGGGTTAATGAATAAGTTTGTAAAAGGACTAAAATTTGAGTCTGGTTGTGGGGTTTGGGATATGTATGAAGACAATAATTACTCCCTCATTGAGAGCAGAGTAAAAAGTGAAATCTCGGCAACGTACTTGTGTTACAAGAGTATTATCGAAGAATCTCGCAGGCTTAAGTCAAAAGAGGTCGAACTAAAAAAGCTGACGAAACTGTTTGAGAATGTAAGTTAACAAATTGCTTAAGAGTGATTCGTAACGCGTGGCATTTTTACTTTGCGGTGGCTTATGGTGATTAAGGTGCTGTGCGGTAGCTTTTGTATTGCGTTACTCACACCTTAGCAAGGCGTTAGTTTTACTGATTTAGCATTTACGATAAAAATAGGACAATGAATGGATTATCGATTTTCTTTACTAACGTTCTTCCTCGGGTTGTTTTTAGGGCATAGGTTTGCACTGGGGAGAGATAAGCGCAAGGAGTTTAATGTTGTTGCGTTAGAGTTTGACTCTAAACTATACGACTACTTAGAAAGTGATAATTCATACCATTTGCCTGATATAAAATCGCTCAAATTATTTGCTCCTCAGATTGATTGGGTCAAGCGAAGTCGTTATTTAAGTTGCGTCAAACAGCTAAGCAAATCACTCGAAAGCGACAAAAATGCCTGGGAAGTTATTAACCCAGATACTGGTGAAAGTAGATTAGATAAAAACTATGTCTCTGAAACAAAGGCTGTTGTCATCAATCTGAGCAAGTACATGAGAAGAAAATAAAACTAACAAATAAGGATTAAG
>NZ_JBFROI010000007.1:123620-150767 GCF_041471405.1 Vibrio sp. 10N.261.52.C11 | reverse complement strand
TTATATCTATTGGTTACTTTTTATTTATAGTAATAAGAAA
The DNA here is from genome assembly GCF_041471405.1 of Vibrio sp. 10N.261.52.C11. Lineage (NCBI taxonomy): Bacteria > Pseudomonadati > Pseudomonadota > Gammaproteobacteria > Vibrionales > Vibrionaceae > Vibrio > Vibrio sp. 10N.261.52.C11. The sequence goes on along the minus strand of NZ_JBFROI010000007.1, from coordinate 150,727 downwards.
TAAAAAACAAATGGCATGTTTTGTTTTTGTTGTTCTTATTTTTTCATCCATGTTAAGTCAAATTCCTACAATAAAAGATAGAATATCCCAAACAAAGAATGAAATAGCCTTAATACAAGCTGGAAACCTGAAGTCATCTTTAGGTTTAAGGATTCAAATGTGGGAAGCGGCTACTTATGTGGTAACGAAAGAGCCCATAGTCGGAGTAGGGAAAGAGCACTACACTATAAAATCAGAGCTTGCTAAAGATCATATAATTGATCCAAGAATTGTGAAGTTTAGTCATTACCATAATGGTTATATTGATGTCCTTGTTAAGTCAGGGCTAGTAGGGTTAGCTTTCATAGTTATTTTATTATCTTACCCATTATATATTTGGAATAAACACAGGAATAAAGAGTACTTTCCGAGTTTATCACTAGGATTATTATATATCATACCATCACTTACAAATGTACCACTTAATAATTTACATTTGGTTTTTTTCTTTATGATTATATCTTGGATATATAGTTCCAATCAATTAAATGCAACTGAGTTAAATCACAGGAATCCGCAATGACACTACAAGTAAATGATCAAAGTATTGCAATTATCGGCTTAGGGTACGTAGGTCTCCCTTTAGCAGTCGAATTTGGAAAGGTTAGAAAAACTATTGGTTTTGATATCAATGACAGACGAGTAACCGAACTAAAAGAAGGTGTAGATCATACCCAAGAGTGCTCAAAAGAAGAGCTCTTATCAGCGGAGCAGCTATCTTTTACTTCTAACGTCAAAAATATTAGTCAGTGCAATATCTATATTGTTACCGTTCCAACTCCGATTGATGAACATAAGCAACCTGATTTATCTCCTTTAATCAAAGCATCTGAGACGATAGGAAAGGTCCTAAAAACAGGGGATATCGTTATATATGAGTCGACGGTCTACCCTGGAGCAACAGAAGAGGTTTGTATTCCTGTTTTAGAGGCATCTTCTAAGCTCACTTTTAACCAAGATTTTTATGCTGGTTACTCTCCAGAACGAATTAACCCTGGAGACAAAGAACATAGAGTAATTAACATTAAGAAAGTTACATCAGGGTCTACGCCTGAAGTAGCAGGTACCGTTGACAAATTATATAAAGAAATAATCATCGCTGGGACTCATAAGGCGTCGTCAATAAAAGTTGCGGAAGCAGCCAAAGTTATTGAAAATACACAGAGAGATCTCAATATAGCCCTAATTAATGAGTTAGCATTAATTTTCAACAAGCTAAATATTGATACTGAAGAAGTATTAAAGGCAGCCGGAACGAAATGGAACTTCCTACCATTTAGACCCGGCCTTGTTGGTGGGCATTGTATCGGTGTTGACCCATACTATTTAACACATAAAGCGCAAGCTGTCGGCTATCACCCAGAAGTAATATTAGCTGGACGTAGAATAAATGATGGTATGGGAGCTTATGTAGCCTCTCAATTAGTTAAAGCTCTTTTAAAGAAACGCATTCAAGTTAATGGAGCTAAAATATTAATTATGGGGTTAACTTTCAAAGAAAACTGCCCAGATCTTCGTAATACTCGAATCGTAGATATTATAAAAGAGCTTGCCGAATACAATATAGAAATGGATATCTTCGACCCTTGGGTAGACCCCACAGAGGCTAGTCATGAGTACGGCTTATCCGTTATATCTCAACGGCCTGTAGAAAAATACGATGGCGTTATTATCGCTGTTGCTCATCAACAATTTCAGAGCATGTCACAAGAAGAATATCGCGCTTTAACTAAAGAAGAGTCGATTATATATGACTTAAAGTATGTTTTAAGCAGCGACTTTGCTGATATTCGTTTATAAACAGAGCAGGTAGACTATGTCAAAATATCAACAGGTACAAAAAGAATTACTCAATGAACCTAAGACTTGGTTGATTACCGGGGTGGCTGGCTTCATTGGCTCAAACCTATTGGAAAAACTTCTTAAATTAAATCAAAAGGTTGTTGGGTTAGATAATTTTGCCACGGGTCATCAACATAACTTGGATGAAGTTCAGAATATAGTAACAGATCAGCAATGGGCTAACTTTATGTTCATCGAAGGTGATATTCGAGAACCAAGCGTATGCAATAGATCAGTAAAAAATGTTGATTATGTACTACACCAAGCAGCTCTTGGTTCTGTTCCCCGTTCAATAAATGACCCTTTAACAACAAATGCCACAAACATTGATGGTTTCTTAAATATGTTAGATGCAGCAAAAAATGAGGGAGTGAAAAGCTTCACTTATGCTGCGTCTAGTTCAACTTACGGCGACCATCCAGGCCTTCCTAAAGTAGAAGACCGAATAGGCAATCCATTATCGCCTTATGCTGTTACCAAGTATGTCAATGAGCTCTATGCTTCTGTCTATGCTCGTACATATGGCTTTAAGTGTATTGGATTAAGGTATTTTAATGTCTTTGGCCAGCGTCAAGACCCGCAAGGCGCCTACGCTGCAGTAATACCTAAATGGACAGCTGCTATGATCGAAAAGGAAAACATTTTTATTAATGGTGATGGTGAGACAAGTCGTGACTTCTGTTTCATTGAAAATACTGTTCAAATGAATATCTTGGCTGCAACCGCTTCCGATGATGTCAAAAACGAAGTCTATAATGTAGCCGTAGGTGACCGAACTACACTTAATTCCTTATTTGACTCGATAAAAGAAACACTGTTAGAAAATGATGTTGAATACTCATCAGAGCCAACATATCGTGATTTTAGAGTAGGAGATGTACGACATTCTCAAGCAGATATATCAAAAGCTGAAAGCAACCTGGGGTATCAACCTGAGTTCAACATCCAGCAAGGTATCCAAAAAGCAATGCCTTGGTACGTCGGTTTTTTACGATAAGTCGTCAACTGAAACTTGAGAGCAAGATGAAAGAATTTGTTGTATATAAAGCACTATTTGGATCATACGATAAGATCGAGCCGATTAACTCAGAGCTCGTACAAAATAATACCGATTATTATGTAATCTCTGATATTAAGCTGGATCTGCCTGCACCCTGGAGGCTTATCCAAGTCGAGCGTAAATTTGATTCGTACGCGGTAGAAAACCGCTTTTACAAAATGAACGGTTTAGATTGGTTCAAAAGCTATCAATATTCAATTTATCTCGATGCTAACATTAACTTTACTGGTAGTTTAGATCACTTACTAGAAACTCTCGATACGGACAAAGATATCTACGCCTTTACTCATCCAAAGAGAAGTAATGTTGCGGATGAATTCAAGGCGTGCCTTATTTATAACAAAATTACTATCCCAGAGTATTTGGAGTCAAAAAAAGGGAGCTATCAACCATTCAAAGATACTCAGGCTGGAATGTTTGAATGTGGAATTCTGATTCGAAACCCAAACTCAGATGCTTTAAATTGTGCAATGAAGGAATGGTTTGAGTTATTTGAGAACCATATCCGCCGAGATCAGCTTTATTTCCCATTTGTTATTGGAAAATATAAGGTTAATATTGGATCTTTAGGTATTAGTAACATTCGAAGTGATTCCGAATACTTTTCAATAAAAGCACACACCCATAGAACTCGCTGGGTTGATAGAAAAAAAGTACTTCTGTACAAAAAGCTCAATAAATTGTTTAAATGGCTATAAAGAAAGGCACCCTAAGTGCCTTTCTTTTAACTTCTCGCTCGGTAGTGCGTACCTGATACATAAGCGTGAGTAAACTCTTTGAAATCAATTTTCGATTCTTTACCAAAGATTACTTTAAAAAAACTACTAAGCATATGCTTTAAGTAAAGCGTAAAACCATTAATTACTGGTTTGTAATGTCTCAAGCGCAGTGCTGTTGTACAACTTCGTTCCTTTTTCCGAAATTCTCTTACCTTATCAGACTCTTTTTCATAACGAGATAATGAGTGGGAAAAACTACTAATCACCCTGAAAGGAACTTCTTGTGAGAGTCGGTTTAGGCGAAGAAAAAAAGTAGTATCAACACCATAAAAAAAGAATTTTTCATCAAAAATAGTACCTTCCTGCTGTTTCATTAGTTCAGCAACCTTAGAGCCAAGTACAGTCCCGCTGCCAATCGCACTAATACGTACACGGTTAGTAAATTGGCTAGGCTCTAACACCATTTTCTTATTGATACGCGGCCCTTTAACTTCATCATTCATACGAATGATAGGAATGCATACCTCATCACTCTTCGCCGAAAGTACATCCTTCAAATAATCATCGTTAAGTATAGAATCATCATCAAGGATCACATACTTATCTGACTTAACAGAACCCGCAAACTGATTGTATACCTTAGCCAGTGACCGGTTTTCTAATGTTTCAACAATTGAAACGCTAAAACCCAGTTTTTCAAAATTCGAGACGGCTTGGTTCATCAATAATTTCGGTCCATTATTCCAAATCGTCAACTGACAACGAGCAAAAGAAAGCTTGCTATCAAGTAATTGATTTAGAGTATTCGAGTTCTGAATTTCTTTATTGTAGAGCAGAACTAAAAAACTTGCTTTGTATGGTGAATTCACCGAATCATTGGACATCATTATCGACTCTCAATCTCTATTGGGATTGCATAATCCATAGCAAGCTTATAAGCTTATACACTTATAAGGCTTAACTTTTTAACTATTTTGGCTTGCAATAATATGTCATTTTTCATGGATGCGCTATGTTAGCCCGCACTTTCTATACCTTAGTTCTACTCTTACTAGCTCCTATGCTCCTAATCGGTTTATACAAAAATAAGCCAAACAAGCCTAGCTTTGGTGCTCGCTGGAAAGAACATTTTGGCTTTACTCCCAAACTCAAACACGTAAAACATCCAGTCTGGATTCATGCGGTCTCTGTTGGTGAATCGATTCTTGCCTGTAACATAGTTAAAGAGATAAAACAGAAATCTCCTGAATTGCCCATTTTAGTAACAACCACAACCAGCACAGGTGCTGAGCAAATTGCTAAACTCGGCGATTTGGTCGAGCATCGCTATATGCCTATCGACTTTAACTTTGCAATACGTCGATTCCTCAAAGTAGTCCAGCCAAATCAGTTAATTATTATTGAAACCGAGCTTTGGCCAAACACCCTTCATCAAGTCGATAAGCAAGGTATAGATATATCAGTTATTAATGCTCGATTATCTGAAAGATCTTGTTGTAACTATGCCAAGGTTCAAGCTTTGTTTAACTCAATAAACCTTTCGGTAACACGCTGGCTATGTCAATCGGATGCGGATGCGCAGCGATTTATTCGTCTGGGAGTAAGCCCAGAAAAAATTCACGTGACGGGCTCGATTAAATTTGAGATCAAAATAGAAGAGACTGTAGAGCAACAAGGCCAATCACTAAAAAAATCGTTTGGCGCTCAACGTCCTATTTGGATTGCAGCAAGCACTCATAAAGGTGAAGATGAGCAAGTATTAAAGGCTCATAAAAACATACTTTTACGACACCCTAATGCACTGCTTATCTTAGTTCCTCGTCATCCTGAGCGTTTTGATTCAGTATTTGAGCTTTGCCAAATACAAAATCTCAATACAATCCGAAGAACTGCTAACCAACCAGTTGAAAATTCAACACAGATCTATCTCGCAGATACTATGGGAGAAATGTTAAAATTACTTAAAGCTTCAGATGTTTGTTTTATGGGTGGCAGCTTAAGTGGGAAAAAAGTCGGTGGCCACAACGTGCTAGAACCTGCAGCTCTTAATATACCGACTATTACGGGACCAAGTTTTTTCAATTTCAAAGAAATTACTGAAACACTAATTGTACAAAAAGGTATTTTGATTTGCCAAGACAGCAATCAGCTCGCAGAGCAAGTTAATGAACTGTTCACCACCCCAGTAAAAGGCGATCAACTTGCACAAAACGCCTATCGGTTAGTTGAAAAAAATCGTGGGGCACTCAGCCAAACTATCAATCTGTTACAAAAGTAGTAAGCTGGTACAATAACTATTAATAAGAGAATTTCTTCATGAAGATCGCACTCGTTCATTTAAGACACGCATACTCTGGTGGTGTTGAGCTGTATTTGAACCAAATGGCTCGCTACCTTGCCGAAAAAGGCGAAGACGTAACAATTATCTGCCGCTCTCATGATGAAAAACCACCGCACCCCTCTGTTAAATTTGTCAAACTGCGTGGCCTTAGTATTGGTAAAACTCATCGCTTATGGCGCTTTGCCAAAGCGGTAGAAAAGCATGTAAAAGAATCTGATTATGATCTGGTATACGGTTTAGCGCATGCTTGGACCCATGATGTATTACGTATTGGGGCTGGCACAAGCTTACATATGTCACGCTCACTAAATCGTCCAATGCGCTTTAAAGATCGTATCAACCACATTATCGAAAGTAGAGCGATGGCACCAGGTGCTTACTACCAAGTCATCAGTAACTCACACAAGAGTGCAGCTGAAATCCAAGAAGCTCATGATGTTCCAACTGACAAAATTACAGTTATTCATAATTTTGTTGATACCAAACGATTTGACGCTGAACGCATCCAATCAGAAACAGATGCGCTAAAGAAAAAGCTGGGCGTTGATGATAACAAACCTGTTTTCTTGTTCTTGGGGACTGGTTATGAGCGTAAGGGCTTAAAACAAGCATTAACCGCCTATTCAAAGCTGCCATTTGAAGCGCACCTATTAGTTGTCGGTAGAGAAACGCATGAAGCAGACTACATCAAGTTCGCCAAAGAAATTGCCGTTTCAGAACGTTGCCAGTTTTTAGGTGCTGACAACCGCCCGGAACTGTATTTCACTCTTGCTGATTGTTATATGCTACCAACCTTATATGAACCATTTGGCTTTACCGTTATCGAAGCGCTAGCCTGTGGAACACCCGCGATCACCACCGAAAACTGCGGAGCCAAAGAAGTTCTCAACCCGCAAGTCGCCACCGTGATTGATTCTGATGTAAACCCTGATGAATTACTCACTGCGATGATTGAGTGGGCAGATAAGAAACGAACAACCAATGTGAGCCAAACCTGTCGAGATTTAGCCCTGACGATGGATGTTGAAGTCGTTCTAGAAAAGAACTATCAAGAACTGATAAAAATATATGAAATGAAAAAGGCTGCTAATGCTTAACTTTCTTGAATGGCCAGAAATTGGTTCAGGTGCAGAACGAGTATGTTATCGCAACCCATATGATCCCTCGCGTTGTATAAAAGTCAGCAAAAAATCTAAATCTAAGCAGACTAGACGTGAGTTAAACTACTACGGCTACCTATCTAAACGCGATGTTTCTTACTCTCATATTCCTAACTTTTATAATAAAGTGGATGAAGGGGACTATTTAGGCCTTGAGATGGAGTTTGTCTGTAACCCAGACGGTAGAAGTGCTCCAGACCTACATAAGTTTCTAAAACGCCCTTTGAGTAATAAAGATGTTATTGCAATTCAAGCTGCATTAGCTGAGCTCAAGCGTTACCTTATTATTAATAATATTGTGCCATGTGACCTAGTACTGAGTAACTTCTTAGTACTCAGTCAACCAGAAGGGTTGAAAGTGATGATGGTTGATGGTTTAGGATCAGCTGAGCTCTTTCCCCTAGCTAACTATATACGCTTTTTAGGCAAAAAGAAGATTGAAAGAAAGTGGCAGAAGTTTATGGTTGAGCGTATTAACCCTACGATTGAAGAGTACCTTAACGTTTGTAACTAATATTATCCAAACATATGGTTGAATTCATCTACAGACCAGTGAATATTTCGTTTTATTTGCTCCTTTTTAAATGAGCGTAGTAACCTATTCCAGTTATCTTGCTTCCAACTCTCACCCTGCTTTTGGAAGCATTTATCAAAATCAATAATCCAAACTTTGCCCTGCTCATCAATCAAAATGTTATGTATATTAAGATCAGTATGATTAACCTGTGCTGCATGCATCTTGCGCACTTCTACACCAATTTTTTGATACATTTCTTTAGGCAATGCGTTTTCTTGCAAAACAGCGACCAGATCTCGAGCATTAGGAACTTTCTCACTCAAAAGATCAGCTGTATAAATCAAGCCATTTTTAACAACTCTTGCAGCAATTGGCCTGGGAACATTAACACCAGATTCTTTAAGTCGGGTCAGTAATTCAAACTCTTGGTAGCTCCGGGTGCTCTCATCACCTGTATAAATATAACTATCTTCAACTAACTTACCAAATAAACCACCACGACGATAATGGCGCAATGCAGCCTGCATAGAGGGTAGTTCTACAAACCATGTCGTACCTCGTCCCGTAGCACTGCCAATCATCTTGTTCTGCTGTTGCCAATATTCCACCTTAAAAGCTTGCTTTACCATTTGCGGTGAAATTAAAGATTCATCAAACCAAATGACTTGATTATTAGAACTAAGCGTTTCCATCATATTTACCTATCTGGTTACTTAGTTTTATTTTACATTCCCCTAGCCCAGCTGCATAATTCTAATTAGTCAATTTGATAGAGTTAATCTCATGCCTTTGTTCAACTCAGCCCCAAAATCAATCTGTATTCTTAGGCTTTCTGCGATTGGAGATGTATGTAATACCATAGCAACCGTGCAAGCTATCCAAAAGCAGTGGCCGGAAACAACAATCACCTGGATTACCGGAAAACTCGAAGCACAACTACTGGCTGCAATTGATGGTGTGGAAGTAATCGTCTTTGACAAAAAAAATGGTATCAAAGGCTACCAAACTCTTTGGGCTCAGTTGAAAGAACGAGAGTTCGATGCTCTTCTACACATGCAATATGCCATTCGGGCAAGTTTTGCGGTTCTTGGTATTAAAGCAAAATATAAACTTGGGTTTGCAGCAGACAGAAGTCAAGATTTTCAAACTCTGTTTACCAACCAAAAGGTCACATCTCCATCATCTTTGCACGTTGCTGATGGATTAATGGCTTTTGCTCATCATATTGGAATTAAAGCGCAAGATCTAAAATGGTCCTTGTCGTACACAGAACAAGATGGCTTATGGGCCAGCTCTCAACTCAACAAAAACACCCCTAATCTACTAGTAGTACCTGGAGCTAGCAAAGCTTATAAAAACTGGCACGCTCAAGGCTATGTGGATGTAATTGAACATGCGCGAGCAAAAGGTTGGAACATAATTCTTGCAGGGAGTCCTTCCAAGATAGAAATTGATCTAGCCAATGAGATTCAAGACGAACTATCTCAACCCTGCCTAAATCTTGTCGGTCAAAGCTCCATTATGCAAATGCTAGCGCTTATTGATAAGGTCGACTTAGTCATTGCACCAGATACAGGTCCTACTCACATGGCTAATGCGATGCAAACGCCCGTTATTGGTCTTTATGCTCATCATAATCCTTTGCGTGTTGGTCCCTACAGCTATCTCACCTACGTAGTTTCCGTCTATGAAGAAGCCATATTTTCTGAAACAGGCAAAACAAGTCAAGATTTAAACTGGCGAACTAGAGTGAAAGATGAGCAAGCAATGCAGCGGATAAAAAGTGAGCATGTGATTAAAATGTTTGAGAAGATAACCCGAGCGATACATCTCAATAAAGTTATAATTGCTGGCTAATAGCAAAATATTTTTCTAAAGTTTTAATACACACTAGGTCTTCAAGTTTAGCATTCTTGAACTGCGCCACATGTTTATGTGCATTTCGAAGTATATCTTCTGATTCAGAAGGGTTATCAAGGTAATAATGAATCTTTTCTTCGAAGTCCGACCAGTCATCCTCAACCTGTATAAAATGTACACCAGGCTCTAATGCTCCTTCCATAAACCAAGTCTCATATCTCATCTTAGGGGTAACGACTATCGAATTTGAAGACATTGCCCACTTGAGGTTGGAGGCAACATCATTGCCTTCAAGGCAAATAAGAAATTTATACTGTAGTTGTTCTTCAACTGACATAAAAGGTTGCTGCCAGTCAGGATTCGCTTCACTTAAGTTGGATTGACCTGCATCTACTAAAGGGTGGTCAAACATAGCATTCATGAATCGAATTCGGTGCTTCTGAGTTACTCGTCCACGAAATACCGCCATATCTTTCTTAGCATGAAAAGAGAGCGTGTCTTCAATAAAACGAAAGTGGCGTAATTTATCTAACTTAAATAAAACTGAGTTTTGATTAGAACCTTCTGTTGGACGAGCTTTGTAAAGCGTAGGGCAGGGCTCAATCGAAACATGATCGCCAAAGTAATAACAAAATTTGAAGCTCTTGGGAAAGTAGTAAAGGTATTGTTTAAGATCGTAGTAATAAGCACTTTTATCTCGTAACTTGTAGTTAGTCGCTCTGCTTTCAGCATTCGAGCTTAATTGCGTTGTCTTTACAAGCTTGCAATAGTAATCGACTCGGCGCTGAATGGCTTCCGCTTCACCACTAAACTGGTCTTCTAGTTTTTTCTTATATCGAGAAAATAGATATGACGGATAAATATTAAGCAAAAAATTATTCACATAGTAGAAAAGTTTCATCGATTGCGATCACCTTGGTTTATGTTTATCCCGTTAGCGCAGAGCCTAGTTTAACTCGTTTATACAAGCTGTGGGTACCCTTTCACATTTTTCTGACTGTGATATCTTATATAATATCTGATTTAATTTTGAATACCATAACCTTCCGAGCCAATTATGTCTGAGAAGAATTACACGCGAGTTATCTACCCAGGTACATTTGATCCTGTCACCAATGGCCACCTTGACATCATTGAACGTGCTTCAGTTATGTTTGATGAGATGATTATCGGTGTTGCGGCCAGTCCTTCTAAAAATACTATGTTTCATCTAGATGAACGTGTCGAACTAGTAAAACAATCTTGTAGCCACCTTACCAATACATCTGTTGTAGGTTTTAATGGCCTACTGGTAGATTTTGCTCAACAACAACAAGCTAACATTCTTATTCGAGGTCTACGTACCACTATGGATTTTGAGTATGAATTTGGCTTAACAAGTATGTATCGTAAACTATTGCCTGGTCTTGAGAGTATCTTTCTAACCCCTGCTGAAGAGTTCGCTTTTCTTTCATCAACAATAGTAAGAGAAGTTGCCATTCATAAAGGAAATGTAGCTCCATTTGTTCCTCGGTCGGTCAATCAAGCTATTCTCTCGAAGTTAAAATAGTAAAAAGTTAATACCCCCATTTATGGAGCATTATCACTATTGACATACCTACGGTGACAGGTTGCTAAATAACACAAAGTCGAGCTTGGAGGTGTGACTTTGGTCTGAAAATATCAGAGTAAATAACTTAGCTTTCATTATTAAAAGTGACTTGAGCAAGCAATGTCATTATCGAATGATCATCACCATCGTGGAACGATTTTGAACAATACTTTCAAGTAAATCTAAGCTTATGTCAACAAGGGTTTCGTTGGGATTATGTCTAATGAAGCGAACCTTTTTGAGTGTCCAAATACAGGGTGGGGAGTAATTGTAATGAACTCCTAATGATTCTAGGCATTGACTATACGAAGAATTCTCACAATTTAATATATTTTATTTTTCAATGACTTAAATTGATTTCGTAAACAGTAATTCATTATAGTACAATACAACTCTAATTTCAGACAGCAATAATACTCTATGACAACCCCATCTAATAAACCTGGTAATACAGGCCTTCTAAGAGTTATAAAGGCAACTGGTTACTCAATAAAAGGCTTGAGATCAGCCTTTAAGAGTGAAGCCGCTATTCGACAAGAACTGGCCTTATGCGCTATTTTTTTCCCTACGGCCCTTTACTTAGATGTAAGCAAACTAGAAACTCTAGCTCTTATCGGTTCGCTAGTATTTATCTTTATATTAGAGCTAATCAACTCAGCAATAGAAGCTGTCGTTGATCGGATCGGTCCAGAGCATCACGAGCTCAGCGGTAAAGCGAAAGACATAGGTTCCGCGGCAGTCATGGTTGCAATTCTATTTGCTATCTTCACTTGGTTATTAATATTGGTTTAAGTTAGATTTATGTTTCAAAACAACATCAAAAAGCTCACTCGTATTATTTGGTTACAAGTTGCTTTATTTACTATTTTAGTATCATTGTTTAGACAAGTTTTCACTTTTTTAATTGGTGATGTCAGTGAAATCTACCAAGTCATCCCGGATTATATTCAATCAATTGTAATTGGATTTAGATTTGATTTAAGAGTTGCAACAATAGCCTTTTCACCATTATTATTACTGGGGCTAATTCTATCAGGCACAAAATCATTTAAATTAGTCAATAAAATAATTCCCATTTATTCGTTTGTTATATATTTCCTAGGGATATCTGTATCTATTGGTAATTATTATTACTATAAAACATACAGTAATCACTTCGATATCTTCATGTTTGGTCTTGTTGAAGATGATACTTCAGCCGTTTTATTAACAATGTGGCAAGATTATCCAATCATCATCATGTCGTTAATATCGCTATTAACCACTATAACGCTCTTCAAAATAACGCTATCTGTTTGGGCGAATTTAGATAAAAAAACATGGCCGAAGCAAAAGGTTTGGGTTACAACTCTGACCATACTCTTCACCATCGCGGCTTATTTTGTGTTAGCTCGAGGCTCTGTAGGGACATTCCCACTCAAACAATACCACGCTAATGTTTCAAATTACGAAGTTCTCAATAAAGTCACACCCAATGCTTTTTTAGCATTAGATTGGGCAAGAAGCGAGCATAAAAGAAGCGCAGATTTTACCGCGGTAACAAGAGCCGATTTCGAAGAAAAAGCACACCAAGTTCTTGGTCAGGACGATCCAGTTTACCATACGGATAAAAATAACTACCTTGAAAGCAACAAACCTAACGTAGTGTTTGCTCTCATGGAAAGTATGGGGACAAACTTACTTGTTGAAGATAATGGGAAAACAACCGACCTATTGGGTTCACTAAGACCGCATTACGAGAACGATTTTAGCTTTGAGCGATTTTTGCCCGGTACAGGCGGAACCATTAACAGTATCGTCATGATGTTATTTCATAGTAACGTGAACTCAATAAGCCACGGCAAAGAACAGAACACCCCATTACCAGGCTCAGCATTCCTACCTTATAAAAAAGCTGGATATAAAGTTATATACATTACCGGAGGTAGCCCATTATGGCGCAATCTCAAGTATTACATGCCGGTACAAGGGGTTGATGAATTTTATTCGGAAGAAGATATCTACGAAGCGTTTCCTGAGTCCGTTGAGTACGCTAGCACATGGGGTGCCGCTGATGAATTTACATTTAAGCTTGCTGAAAAGCTACTCAAAGAAAATACACAGCCTGTTATGGTGATGATACAGACACAAACCAATCATCCTCCTTACCAAATTCCAAGCAACTATACTCCAGGTTCTATTGAAGTGAGTGAGTATGCTATGAAGAAAATGTCCTTGAGTGAAGAAAACTCAAAGAAGATCTATGAAACATACCAATATTCTTCTAATGCACTTGGTGACTTTATTAGTGACATTAAAGACAGTGAATTGAATAGTAATACTATTATTTCAGCTTCTGGTGATCACCGCTTGCGCAACTACTCGATCTCTTATCCAAAGGATCTAGGAGTCGCTCATGCTGTACCTTTTTATCTCTATGTTCCACAAGAGATTTTATTGCACTCCAAATATCGTTACCAAGAAAATCGTATCGGTTCTCATCGAGATATTTTTCCTACGCTGTATAGTTTCAGTCTATCAAACGCAGAATATACATCTCTGGGAGGTAGAAACCTACTAGCAGAACAAGACGTCTCATCCCCATACGCGTACACAAGCGGAGTAACCTTTACCCCACTGGGCGTATCCCATAGCACAGATTCTAAAGCGATTTACCCTTGGAAGAATGAATCCAACCTCGCTGTCGAAAGGGAATCGATACCAAACCCAACGCCAAATATTGATGTAGAACATTCAAAGTTACAGACATTGTTCATCAATTCGCAAATGAGAGGCTTTAGAGCTCAATAGTAAAAGTAAAAGGGGAGCACAATGCTCCCCTTTTTAACTTTGGCACTCTTCACAAAAGAACGTGTTCCGCTGCCCTATTTTTAACTCTTGGATTAGAGCTTCACAGTTAGGGCACTTTTCACCTGCTTTACCATACACTTGCAGCTCTTGTGCGAAGTAGCCTGGTTTACCATCAGCCTGAGAAAAATCTTTCAGCGTAGTACCACCTTGCTTGATAGCCGTTGCGAGTACTTGTTTAATCTCATCGGTTAACAAGATCCATTCGGCTTTGGTCACTTTGTTTGCCGATCGTAACGGGTGGATTTTTGCAGAGAACAAGGCTTCGTTAGCGTAGATATTCCCGACACCGACCACTACTTTGTTGTCCATGATGAACTGCTTGACTGCGACTTTACGCTTTTCTGCTTTCTCAGCGATGTAATCAGCGTTAAAGTCGTCCGTTAACGGCTCAGGACCAGAACCAAGCAACACAGAGTGGACTTCATCAGGCGCCGACCACAACCAAGCGCCAAAACGACGTGGATCGTTGTAGCGTAGTACTTTTCCATTAGTGAGCTTAAGATCCACGTGATCGTGCTTTGCTGCTGGGAAGTCAGCATCTAATACGCGTAGTGAGCCAGACATACCAAGGTGAACAATGGCAGTGCCAGTATCCGTTTCAATCAATAGGTACTTTGCACGGCGCGAGATAGAGCGAATCACCTGCCCTTCTAATGCTTTTAACTCTTGTGGGATATCCCAACGCAGCTTAGGCGTGCGAAAAGTAAGGGTTTTAATGGTCTCGCCAACTAAATGAGGCGAGATCCCCATACGGCTTACTTCGACTTCGGGTAATTCAGGCATAGTTAGTCGTCCGATTTAGAGGAGTGGTTAGCGTTAAAGCTTGGAAACAGGTAGCTCTCTTCAATAGACACCGCCAACCACTGATCATTCCAGTTTTTTAACAACCAGAACTCAGGCAATTGATAATAGGTAATACGCTGGGGCTCTTCTTGGTCTTGATACCATACTTCGATGGTGTGTGGTGTATTTAACCGAGGCGTAAGGTCTGTGTAGGTCTGTGAGTCGACTTCCGTGCCCACAAGCTCTTTCCAACGTTGTGACAGCTCTTGTGCATTGGTGGCTTGAGGAAAGTCAGTATCTTCGAACTGGTAAACCCATTGATTATCTTGTTGAATGACAGACCACTTAGCAAAGTGTAACGCTTGAAGCTTTGCTGTTGGGTTCAGGAGATAAGGATAAGGGCTATCAACCTGCGGTTCAGGCTCGATAAGGTACGCTTTGATCAATGTTGGAAGGTTTAACACGCCAATAAAAGCGATCACACTGAACATGAGTATGTTGTTCCACCGGCGTCCACGATATCTCATCTGATTCTGCTCATCTAACCTATTGAACATTCAGTATATCGTGAAAGTGGCAATACTTTCTATGTTGTACAGATTTCTATCTATCAGAGGCTATATCAAGCAAGAATAATTGAGTTCCTCAAATTGTAGATATAAAAAAACCCAGCGATTAAACTGGGTTTTTCAATTCTTTCTTCTACTGAAGAAGAGCAAAAAAAGCATCAATTACTTGATTTTAGCTTCTTTGTACATAACGTGTTGGCGAACTACTGGATCAAACTTTTTGATCTCAAATTTGCCTGGCATGTTACGCTTGTTCTTATCAGTTGTGTAGAAGTGACCAGTACCTGCAGAAGATACTAGACGAATTTTCTCACGAATGCCTTTAGCCATTGCTTAATTCCTCTTAAACGTTTTCGCCACGTGCACGGATATCAACAAGAACAGCATCGATGCCTTTCTTATCAATGATACGCATGCCTTTAGCAGTTAGACGTAGTTTAACAAAACGTTTTTCGCTCTCTACCCAGAAACGATGAGTTTGTAGGTTCGGCAGAAAACGGCGCTTAGTAGCATTGCGTGCGTGTGAACGGTTGTTACCCGTTACTGGACGCTTACCAGTTACTTGGCATACTCGGGACATGAATGTCTTCTCCAATCGTTTCAGCTCGATATCAACCTTGGTGGCCGAACCTCTCTATCAATTAAAATAGAAGGTAAAAACCGTTATGGAAAATCCATACAAGGCTATCAAAGGTCGCGCATTATACTAACTTGACACGCATTGCTCAAGACCCGAACAGATCCTTTTTACGGATTTCGTGATCTTTTTTTGTGCAGCGCAGCTTGCTTGAGTAATCAGAGCTGATTTTAGGTCTAAAAATGTGGGCGGAATAATAGCAGATTTAACGCAACTAACAACCTAAAATGTGATTCAAATCCATCCACGCTCTGCAAAAGAGACAACTTCACCATCTCCAACGACAAAATGGTCGAGAACTCGGATGTCCACCAGCGCTAATGCGTCGGTTAATCGGCGTGTAATCCGCCTATCCGCTTGGCTGGGCTCAGCAACACCTGAAGGATGGTTATGAGCTAAGATTAATGCCGCCGCATTGTGATGAAGTGACCGTTTAACCACTTCCCGCGGGTAAACCGATGCGGCATCGATGGTTCCTTCAAACATCACCTCGTCCTTTATTACCCTATTTTGGTTATCAAGGAACAATATATAAAAGGCTTCTCGCTGGCGATCGCGCAACATGCTCGAGAGATAAAGCTTAGTATGACTTGGGCTAGTAAGCGCATCTCCACGAGATAAAGTCTCTGCTAGATAACGCTGCGTCATCTCTAATACAGCCTGCAATTGAACATACTTGGCCTGCCCCATCCCTTTATGAGCACAAAACTCTTCCTGTGTTGCTGAAAAAAGATGACGGAGCGAGCCAAAGTCTTTGATCAACTTGTCAGCGAGTTCCAAGACGTTCATTCCTTGTGTCCCTGTTCGCAGGAATATCGCGAGCAGTTCAGCATCACTCAAAGAATCAGGCCCTCTATTTAACAACTTTTCTCTCGGCATCGATTCGGCAGGTATTTTATCTATTGGCATATAAAGACAATCATTGGTCATGAACACAACCCATCACCTTAATGAGATCGTAATCAGAGATCCTTCGATAGAGATCAAAGGAAACGAGACACTAACAAAATCGTGTAATTGATAAGTTTGATAACACCAACTTGATGAGCGTCAACTCTGTTCGAGTTCTGCTTCTAGGCACTTATCCTTTGTTCTGATATCGTAAGTCGCAGAGAAATTAAGGAACAGAATCATGCAAACATTGGTTAATCAACTGGATAACGCTGACCTACAAGGCCTGGCTGGGAAAAAAATCCTACTTGGCATTAGTGGTGGTATCGCTGCGTATAAATGTGCCGAACTGACTCGACGCTTAATTGAACGTGGAGCACAAGTACAAGTCGTGATGACGAATGCAGCCAAGGAGTTCATTACTCCTCTCACCATGCAAGCCGTCTCTGGAAGGCCAGTGTCTGATAGTTTGCTTGATCCTGCTGCTGAGGCTTCCATGGGGCACATTGAGCTCGCAAAATGGGCTGATTTGGTATTACTAGCGCCAGCAACCGCTGATCTGATTGCGCGCATGACAGCTGGCATGGGTAACGACCTACTGACCACTTTGGTTCTAGCAACCGATGCGCCAGTTGCGGTATCTCCGGCAATGAACCAACAGATGTACAGCCACCCTGCCACTCAAGAGAACATCGCAACACTAAAACGTCGTGGTTGTGAGATTTGGGGACCGGCGGCTGGCGAACAAGCGTGTGGTGATGTGGGAATGGGTCGCATGCTAGAGCCTATGCAGCTCGTGCACCGCTGTGAAGACTTCTTCCAACCTAAACCTCTTGCTGGTCGCTCTGTGTTAATCACGGCGGGTCCAACTCGTGAAGCCATTGACCCTGTGCGTTACATTACCAACCACAGCTCGGGCAAGATGGGCTATGCTCTGGCTGAAGCGGCAGCGAAACAAGGCGCAACAGTAACTCTAGTCAGCGGCCCTGTATCACTCGCGACACCAAATAAGGTTAATCGTATCGATGTCGACAGCGCTCAACAGATGTTTGATGCGGTTGCAGCAAACGCTTCTCAACATGATATTTTCATCAGCTGCGCCGCGGTTGCCGATTATCGCCCTGAGACCATCGCAGACCAAAAGCTTAAAAAGGTCGACGGTAAAGACGACATGACCATTCAAATGGTTAAAAACCCAGATATTGTCGCTTCTGTCGCTTCAATGACCGAAGGTCGCCCATTTACTGTCGGCTTCGCAGCAGAAACTCAAGATGTTGAGAAGTACGCACGCGGTAAACTGGAAAGAAAGAACCTCGATATGATCTGCGCCAACGACGTCTCAGTTGAAGGCCAAGGCTTCAATAGCAGTAGCAATGAGCTGCACCTTTATTGGAAAGGCGGCGATAAATCTCTACCACTGGAGAGCAAAGACACACTTGGTTTCCAGATCCTCGATCAGATCCAACAGCTTATTAATGTATAAACGCACAAATTTGCTCTGATAATCTGCTGACACCTCTCGATTCTGTTGACCTAGGGCTCACAAAACTAGGAAACAGAATTGAATGGTGTTTATAATCCTTCTTCACTCAATCCTCATCTTTAGGAAAGGAAGTAAATAGATGGCTGGTACTCGAAAATCAAACCGTCGTGAAGAAATCCTACAAGCTCTCGCACAAATGTTGGAATCGACCGAAGGTGCTTCTCGTATCACAACGGTAAAGTTGGCCAAGCAAGTGGGTGTTTCTGAAGCTGCGTTATACCGCCACTTCCCAAGCAAAGCCCGCATGTTTGAAGGCCTGATCGAGTTCATTGAAGAAGCGTTGATGTCTCGAATCAACCGTATTCTGGATGAAGAGAAAGACACGCTAGAGCGCATACGCCTAGTGCTACAACTTATCTTAGTTTTCTCAGAACGTAACCCAGGCCTGACTCGAATTTTATCTGGTCATGCTCTAATGTTTGAAAATGAACGCCTGCGTGATCGCATCAACCAACTTTTCGAACGCATTGAGACGCAACTTCGCCAGATCCTGCGTGAAAGAAAGCTTCGTGAAGGGAAATCATTCCCGGTTGATGAGAAAATCTTAGCCGCTCAACTGCTCGGTCAAGTTGAAGGCAGCTTGAATCGATTTGTTCGCTCAGACTTCAAATATCAACCAACAGAAAACTTTGATGCTTATTGGGCACTGCTAAGCGCTCAGATTAAGTAGCAATCAAATTAAGTGGCAATCAAATCTTAAGTGATGGTTATGACGACGAAAACTTCTTCAGCAAACGGCACAGCACAACACGTGATTACTAAGCCGCCTTTTACTCTAGCTCTACTTCACCCTAAATATTGGGGTGTATGGTTTGGTTTTGGGTTATTGGCGCTTATTGTTAACGTTCTCCCTTATCGCCTCTTACTGCTGTTAGGCCGATCGTTAGGCTCTTTGGGTGCTCGCTATGGTAAAAAGCGCGTCGCGGTAGCAACACGTAACTTGGAGCTCGCCTTCCCAGACAAGCCAGCAGATGAAGTCGCGGCAATGGTCAGTGAGAACTTTAAGAACACAGGTATGGCACTCATCGAAACCGGCATTACCTGGTTCTGGCCAACGTGGCGTTTCAAGCGAATCCTAGTAGATAAAGACACCCAAACACTGCGTACACATAAAGCCAACGGTAAAGGTGTTCTTCTATGCTGTGTGCATGCCTTAAATCTAGAGATCACTGCGCGAGCAATGGCTGTATTAGGTATTTCTGGTTTAGGTGTTTATCGCCCGCACAACAATCCGGCTTATGAATTCATTCAATACCGTGGTCGTACTCAAAACGGCAACCGCCTGATTCACCGTAAAGACGTGAAGCGTATGATTCGAATCCTGCGTCAAGGTGAGATCCTTTTCTACCTACCGGATCATGATTACGGCCGTAACAAATCTGTGTTTGTGCCTTTCTTCGCAGTAGAAGATGCGTGTACCACAACAGGCACCAGTATTCTGGCTTACACCAGCCGATGTGCACTTGTTCCGGGGTCTGGTTTTAGAAATGCCAACGGCAAATATGAAATCATGGCTGATGAGTCAATCGAAGAAAACTACCCGCAGAAAGATGAGAAAGCGGCTGCCGCCTACATGAACCGCTACCTTGAGAAGATTATCTTAAGAGCACCAGAACAGTGGATGTGGCTGCACAAGCGCTTTAAGACTATGGAAGACCCAGAAGCTGAACGCGGCATTCGTTACAAATAGAGCACCTATCTTCAGATAAGAAAGCAGCTCACCTCAATAGAAAAGTAAAAGGCCCGAAAGATATTTATCTCTCGGGCCTTTCTCGTTTTGAAATTCTAAACCTAGGGATCTAAACCATCAGGTTCAAACTTCAGGCATTAGATACCATATTGAGCGCGGTACGCTTTTACTGACTCTAGATGCGCTGCGTCGGTGCCTTTCTCTTCAAGGAAAGTCACCAAGTCAGTCAGGCTAACGATTGAGATAATCGCACAACCGAAGTCACGCTCAACTTCTTGAATCGCAGACAGTTCGCCTTTGCCCTTCTCTTGACGGTCGATAGCAACAAGCACACCCGCTAAATCAGCGCCATTTGCTTGGATGATTTCCATCGACTCACGAATCGCAGTACCTGCAGTGATCACGTCGTCCACTAACATGATGCGACCTTCAAGCGCGCTACCGACAAGGTTGCCACCTTCACCGTGGTTTTTCGCTTCTTTACGGTTAAAACAGTAAGGCGTATCTACATCGTGGTGATCTGCCAGTGCAACCGCTGTCGTCGTTGCAATTGGGATACCCTTGTATGCAGGGCCAAATAGTACATCGAACTCAATGCCAGAATCAGCCAATGCTGCTGCGTAGAAGCGACCTAAACGCGCTAGGTCACGACCTGTATTAAACAATCCAGCATTGAAGAAGTAAGGGCTCTTACGGCCAGACTTTAAAGTAAACTCACCAAACTTAAGTACTTCTTTCTCTAGTGCAAATTCAATAAATTCACGTTGATATGCTTTCATGCTCATCCTCTAAATTAATTTACTTTCCAGTTCCTAACTTCCAATCGCTCAGGAAGCTAACAATGATGTATTTTCTAAATAGATAGCTCTACAACAAGGCAGCAAGGTTTTTCAGCCCTATGAGCATAGGGGACCTATGTGATTAGGGTGAAAAATTGCAGCTAACGCTGGTGTAGAGTTATATATGACGAAAATAAAAAAATAGCCCCCAAATTGGGAGCTATTAAAAATGACTAGTCGGCCAACGCAGCTTTCTGCGCTTCGACGATATCGGCAATGCCCTTATTAGCCAGGGCTAAAAGCTGCATCAGCTCTTCGTGGCTGAACGGTTCGCCTTCTGCTGTGCCTTGAATCTCAATCATCTTACCGTCTTCCGTCATTACAACGTTCATGTCGGTATCGGCTGCTGAGTCTTCAACGTACTCAAGGTCACACAGTGCTTGTGCACCAACGATGCCCACTGAAACTGCCGCTACGTGGCCTTTCATTGGGTTCTTTTTCAGTTTGCCGCTTGCTAGTAGGCTGTTGATAGCATCAGCCATTGCAACGCTTGCACCTGAGATAGAAGCAGTACGAGTACCGCCGTCTGCTTGGATAACATCACAATCGACAGTGATCATAATTTCACCCATTACTTTCAGGTCAACAACAGCACGTAGGCTACGAGCGATCAGACGTTGGATTTCCATCGTACGACCACCTTGCTTGCCGCTCGCCGCTTCACGACGGTTACGAGTGTGCGTTGCACGTGGCAGCATGCCGTATTCAGCCGTTACCCAACCCTTTCCTTGGCCTTTTAACCAACGCGGTACGTTTTCTTCTACCGTCGCATTACATAGAACTTTAGTGTTGCCGAACTCAACTAATACAGAACCTTCAGCATAAGCTGTGTAGTTACGAGTAATTTTAATTGGACGAATTTGATCTACAGCGCGGTCATTTGGACGCATTGGTATCTACCTTATTAACAGTCTGAAGTGATTTACTATCGAAAGAGTGCATCACCTAAGAAAGGGGTGAGACAGTTTTGATTGGGGCAAGATTATATAGCAGTTTATCGTGCAAATCTATTTACCGTTCAAAGCTATTTATCACGAAAGGCTATTTACAGTGAAAAGCGACAGGCTTCGAGAGCACACCATATCGTGATACTATGCGTGCGCGTTATTTTCAGAATGATAAAAGACAGGAAAATTCGATGATTTATAGTATGACCGCGTACGCACGCAAAGAAGTAAAAGGCGATTGGGGCAGCGCAGTATGGGAAATCCGTAGTGTAAACCAACGCTACCTAGAAACTTACTTCCGTATGCCTGAACAGTTCCGTGGTTTAGAGCCAATCTTGCGTGAGCGTTTCCGTAAGCGTCTTGCACGCGGTAAGGTTGAATGTAACCTACGCTTTGAAGCAAACCCTGCTGCAAAGGGAGAACTAAGCATTAACGAAGGTTTGGCTCAGCAAGTAATCAATGCTGCGAACCAAGTAATGACGATGACAGGTGAAGAGAGCCGTTTGAACCCATTCCAAGTCATGAACTGGCCTGGTGTGATGGAAACGCCAGAGCAAGACATGGATGCCATCAACAAAGACCTACTTGAAGCATTCAACGATGCTATCGCAGAGTTCATTGATGCTCGTGCTCGTGAAGGTGAGAACATGAAGGCGCTAATCGTACAGCGCTTAGATGCAATCACTGAAGAAGTAGTGAAAGTTCGTGCACGCATGCCTGAGATCCTAGAGTGGCAACGTGAGCGTCTTCTTACCAAATTTGAAGATGCGAAAATCGAACTGGAAGGTTCTCGTGTTGAGCAAGAGCTTATCCTACTTGCGCAGAAGTCAGACGTAGCAGAAGAGCTAGACCGTCTAGATTCTCACGTGAAAGAAGCAAATGCAGTACTGAAGAAAGGTGGCGCTTGTGGCCGTAAGCTAGACTTCATGATGCAAGAGTTCAACCGTGAGTCAAACACGCTAGCGTCTAAGTCTATCAGCACAGACATCACAGCATCAGGCGTAGAGCTTAAGGTTCTTATCGAACAGATGCGTGAGCAGATCCAGAATATAGAGTAATATCCTATAGCTTCTTAATATGCCCATAACTAATTTTAAAAACAAATAGTTATGGGCAAAATCTTTCCTACTGAGTCCTAGTAAATCCTATTACTACCCAAAACTTTCGGGGAGTAAGTTGGGTATAACCCTCTCAAAACCCCCTCACAAACGGCAACTTCTACACTTTACTACCCACTAGTTTTAGAGCTACTATTGGCTTATCTTCTTTTACTAAGGGTAGCGGTGTGGGAAAGCTAAAAGTAAATCAAGTTAAGTCTCTGGTTAGTAACCATAAAGTGGGTCGTCATAGTGATGGTGATGGCTTGTACCTTATGATTCCTAAATCTGGTCGAGCTTACTGGATGCTCAGATACACGATTATGGGTAAACGTCGCGAGATGACCATAGATAAGGTCGCGCACCTCTCTTTAGCTGATGCTAGATACAAAGCAATGGAACTAAAGAAGAAAGTTAGTAATGAAGAAGATCCCTTAGTAGAGCGTAAGCAACACCAAGCCATAACGATTAAACTAGTTGAACAACTATATGAAGACTGGTACGCCGACTTAGCTACAAGATTGAAGCATCCCAACATTCCGAAGAGAGTCTACGAACGAGATATCGGTCCAATTATTGGCAGAAAGAAAATCAAGTCCGTAACTCCCCTTGATATCCGAACAATCATCAGAAATGTTGCAAACAGTGGACGACCTACAGTTGCCAACGACACGTTAATGTACTGCAAACAACTGTTTAACCATGGAATTAAACTAGGTTTAAATGACAATAACCCAGCATCAGCATTTTCTGTAAATGATGCTGGGGGAGTTGAAGGAAGCCGTGATCGTAAGCTTACCCTTGATGAGATTAAAAAAACCTTTGACGTTTTCCAACAGAACTTGCCAAGTTTTGGGCGTGAAAATTACTTAGCTTGCGCACTTCTTCTTTCTCTTGGTGTTCGCAAAACAGAGCTGACGGAAGCTAAATGGTCTGAGTTCGATCTGAAAAATGCACTGTGGCACTTACCGGGTGAAAGAGTGAAGAAAGGAGATGGGATAACGATACCACTGACCGAACAAGTGCTCGCATGGCTTGAAGAACTCTATACGAGAGCATGTGGTTCGGAGTATCTGTTTCCAGCCAGAAGAACTAGCAAGCAGCCTCATATGGGGAAAGACACATTAAACAGAGCTATCTCGAAGCTCTTCGGTCGAGAGCCCGGGCGCAAAGTGCAACCACCGAATAAAATGGGAGAAATGGAGATGTTCACTGTTCACGATCTGAGGAGAACCTTCCGAACTTTACTCTCGAAGTGTGGCGTTGCTCCGCATATCGCAGAACGATGCTTGAACCATAAGCTGGGTAAGCTGAATGACACTTATGATATCCATGACTATCTTGATGAGAGGAAGGAAGCGTTAGGTAAGCTATCAAAAATGCTATCCGACTATATACAGTAAAGTAACCCTGCTAAATAGTTGAGCAATCAGCTCAGCAAGCCAAGTGCACCTTGCGGAGTTTTGCTAGCTTGAGCCAGCATGGAGGTGTTTACTTCTTTTAGAATCGACTGCTTTGTTAACTCGCTGGTTTCTTTTGCGAAGTCAGTATCTCTGATCTGGCGGTTGCTAGCAGCAACATTCTCTGATGATTGGTTCAAATTATTTATAGCATGATGCAAGCGGTTTTGCGTTGCTCCAATATTCGCTCTATAAGAATCAACAGAGCGTAGTAATTCATCCAGCTCCTCTGCCACTGTTCCAGCTAACTTTGGGTTATCTAAGTAAGGAATCGAGCTTATCACATTTACTTTTGTGACTTCAGCTGACGGGCTGTGATAAATACCTTTCCCAGTAGTAAAAGGGGAATTTTGATTATGTGGGTAGGAGTTATGGTAATGCCTAACAGCTACGTACTCATTTTCGAATTGTGAATAGTACACTAAACGCTGTGATTTTGTTCCATCATTACGTGTGTATTCTTCCGTTAGCATATGAACAGAATTACCTAATTCATCATTAACTTGTCGAGCAATACTTTCTACTGAAGAGCCTGCTTCTATATCAACATAAACAAAATCTTCTGTTTGATGGGGACGATCTTCATCATAAGAAATCCTTTGAACTCCGATACGATCACCATCTTTAGATATCCAACCTTGATTGTACTCGGTATATCTTACAAAACGATCTTCTACAACCGTTGACTGTTGTTCTTTTGTGCCTAAATTGGGCAACTCAATACTAACAGTCTCTCCACCATTAGAGCCAACCTGAAATGATTTGTGGCTATTAGTTCCATTAAGAAGTCGTTCTCCACCAAAGCTGGTAGTGTCAGCTAACCTGTGAAGCTCATCAGTTAATGTAATATACTCCTCTTGAATTGCAGTTCTATCTTCTGAGGATAGTGAGCCATTAGCATACCGAAGTGCTAGGTCTCTCATACGCATTAAACTTTCAGTATATTCATTCATCGCACTTTCAGCGGTTTGTAGCATGGATATACCATCGTTTGCATTTCGAATAGCAACATCCATTCCACGGCTCTGTGCATGCAATCTATTAGAGATCTGAAGACCAGCAGCATCGTCTTTTGCGTTATTAATCTTCATACCTGACGACAAGCGTTCCATCGAAACAGAGTGACTATTCATCACTCGGTGTAAACCTTGTGAACCCTTCATCGCAACTATGTTTGTATTAACGCTTAGCATAACTAGATGAGCCTCATTAACTACGAAATAACTGAACAATTAATCTATCGGCTGCATATGCATTTTGTTTAGCAATTAGTGCTTAGAAAGCTAGATTAACAGTGTCAAAGCTAATCCAGCTCGTTGTCTCTTCTCCTAAAACTCTAGGTTAAAGCTAAATAAAATGTAGTGTTGTTAAGCTATTTTCGTAGAAGTTAGGTTTAAGTACTTAAAATATAACCATATTTGGTTCTATGCGATAATGATGAAATCAAAACTCGGAGCGTTTTATCTTCGTCCATTCTCTTGCACGATATTGAAACAAGAATTTTCTTCTACCTAGTTCATTCATCCAACATAAGTAGTCACAAAATAGTAAAGTATCTAATCTGTACTTCTTAGTACAACGTCTAAAACCATTCGTTTTATAGTCTCGAACTTCGTTAAAACCTAATTTGCATAAGTAACTTAGTTGTTTTACTGGATTACCTATCTTTTGAACCATGAAAGGACGAGCAGTAACTCCACTCTTAATATGCTCGGGGTGAAGACGTTTTATTTTGTCAGAAAGACGTCCTAAGGCTTGTTCATTTCCTGTTAGCTTGGTCAAAAGATGGTAGTGACTCAGCCATTTTTGCGGTGACTTATGAAAATCCATCTCTAAAGATCCTAATACCGGACCATCAATGCCGCTGCTAGAAAGCAATTTACGTAAACGGTCTTTATCTGCTTGAACGTCATAACTGAGAAACTCGTATGCCTCGATGTTTCTAGAGTACTGAACCAAATGTAAAGCACAGTAGCGTATACTAGTTCCCATATTTAGCTCAGTTAACATGGTTTCTAATATCGATGTCACATGCTCAATTTGATGCTGACGTGTACAGCGTTTGCAAGCTGGGCTTCTACATGCTTCTCCGTCGATACAGTTTTCAAGCATATCCGCTAGGTTATGCATATCCGCATTCGTGTACCTTCTTCCACCAACTTGAAATAGACCATTTGCCCTAGATCTCAATGTGTCGATCCTAAAAGTGTCTTCCTCGTAAGCTTGGTGTTCATCGTATATCCATTCCCAACTTTCAAGCTTCAGATCGCATAAAAAATCATGAAGTTCCATTTTCTACTATCCTCTCATTTTCTCGATGAATCACACGAATCAATCCATTTTTGAACATCCGAGATTCGCCAAAAAACTATACGACCACACTTCTTCGTGTGTTCTGGAAACTTCCCTTGAGAGATCCACAAGTACAATGTTGAGTTAGAGATGCGTAGCTGATCCAAAATCATTTCACGTCGAATCAAACCTAAATCTGTCATGACATTCTCCTTATTTTTGATGTCACAACTCGATTTACAGTTTTCAAAAATACCCTCTTCGAACATAACTCAAATCTTGTGAGACTCACAATAACCATTCTCAAACACCAAGAACCGTGAGGCTCACAATAAAAAACATATAACTATCAAGGAATTAAAATCACACTATGCCGTGAG